>JAOUEA010000017.1 GCA_029858935.1 Actinomycetota bacterium | reverse complement strand
CGTCCGCACGGAAGAAGACCGCCGCGCGCAAGAAGCCGGCCGCACGGAAGAAGACCTCCGCGCGCAAGAAGACGACGGCCAGGAAGAAGACCGCCGCACGCAAGAAGCCGTCCGCTCGCAAGAAGACGACGGCTCGCAAGCGCTGATCGCGGTCATCCGTGATCGATGAAGGGGGGCCTCGCGCCCCCCTTCCGCGTTCCCGAGACCGTGCCGTGCTAGGCTCGCCGCCGCTCGAGAGAGCGCTCGCATGACCCAGTCCCCAGCTGCCCCACCCGAGCGCACGCCCACCGTCCTCGTCATCCTCGTGGTCCGTGACGCAGCCGAATGGCTCCGCGAGACGGTCGCGGCGCTCGCGGCGCAGACCTATCCGCGGCTGGCCGTCCTCGGGGTCGATGACGCCTCGGGTGACGACTCCCTCGAGATCTTGGAGCAGGCTCTCGGCGAGCGCCGTGTGATCGCGCTGAGCGATCGCCAGGGCCTCGCCGGAGCGTTCCGCGTGGCCATGGAGCAGCCGGCGGCATCCGAGGCCGAGCTCGTGTTGCTGTTACACGACGATGCCGCCCTCGACCCGGACGCGGTGCATCGATTGGTCGAGGCGGCGGTCGGGATCCCGGGGCTCGATCACGTCGGCGTCGTCGGGTGCAAGGTCGTCGACTGGGAAGAGCCACGGCGCCTGCTGGACGTCGGTCGATCGAGTGACAACTTCGGGCACGCCTCTACGCCGCTGCAGGTCGACGAGATCGATCAGGGTCAGTTCGACCGTGTCCTGGAAGTGCTCGCCGTGTCGTCGGCCGCGATGCTCATCTCACGAGCGGCATGGAAGCGAGCGGGGCTGCTCGATGAGCGACTCGCGGCCGACCAACAGAGCCTCGACCTGTGTTGGCGCGTGCGCCTCGTTGGCCTGCGAGTGGTGATGATGCCGAGTGCCCGCGCCCGTCATCGATCGGATCCTCATGCGAGTGATCGTGACCCGCGGGCGGGACGACACAGCGTTCGTTTCGAACAGGACCGCGATGCGATCGCCACGATGCTCAAGAACTACGGGCTGCTTTCCTTGCTGTGGATCGTGCCCCTCGAGTTGTTGCTCGGGCTCGTCCGTGTGCTGTTCCTTACCTTGTCGCGTCGGTTCGAAGAGGCGTACGACGTGCTCGCCGCGTGGGGCTGGAACGTCGCGCACCTCGGTGGCACCGTGTCCCGACGCCGTCGGGTCCAACGCGAACGCAGGGTGAAGGATCGACAGATCCGGCGATTCATGGAGACGGCCGGGCTCCGGTTGCCACGGTGGTTCCAGACCGCGGAACGCATCCTGGAGGAACAGCGCGAGATCGATGAACGAGACGAGGGGGAAGCCGCGACCCAGCGGCTCCGACATCGAACCGCATCGCTCATCGGGTCGCACCCGGTGATCGTCGCTTCGTTCATCGGCATCGTGCTCGGAGCCGTCGCAGTGCGGAGTCTGCTCGGTTCCGAGGTACTTGCCGGCGGCGTGCTTCCTGCGTTCCCGTCGCGGCCCGACGGCTTCTGGTCTGAATTGATCTCCGCGTATCGCTCGACCGGCCTCGGCGGCTCACTGTCGGCGAGCCCTGCCCTGGGCGCGCTCGGTGGCCTCTCCTGGCTCACGCTCGGGAGCACGGGCCTGGCGCAGAAGGTCCTCTTGGCAGGCGCCCCGGTCCTGGCCGCGATCCTGACGTACCGGGCGGCCGTGCGGCTCACCGGCCGGCCGGGACCCTCGGTCCTGGCTGCAGGTGCCTATGTGCTTTCCGGTCTCACCCTGTGGTCGTTCTCCGAAGGCCGCCTCGATCTCCTCGTCGCCCTCGCGGTCTTGCCGGCGGTCTTCGAGCGCGTCGAGATGGCGTTCGGGCGCGATGAGCCCCCTGGCGGTCGCTGGCGTTTCATCGCTGGGCTTGGTGTCACGCTCGCGGTCGTGGTTGCCTTCCTCCCCGGTGCGGCGCTCGCGTTCGCCCTGCTCGTCATCGTGCAGCTGGTGGCCGGGACGTCGAGGATGCGCGGTCTCGCCTCGATGGCGGCGGCGTCGACGGTCGCGGCGGTCTTGCTGTTCCCGTTCGTGCCCGCGCTCGTGGCCGGAGGTGGCGCGGCACTCGGGTCCCAGATCGGAACCACGGAGATCCCTCAGCTCGCGCGACTCGCGCCGGGTGGCGGACCCGGAACCTGGGTCGTCGCCCTGTTCCTGCCGGTCGCGGCGTTCATCTCGTTCGCGCTCGTCGGCGCCGACCTTCGCGCTCGTGCGCTCCGAGCGATGGTGGTTGCTCTTGCCGGTCTCGCGTTGTCATGGCTCTCGGCCGCCTGGTGGCTGCCGGAACCCCTCTCGAACCCGCTCGCCTTCCTCGCGATCGCAGCGGCGGCCGAGGGGATGCTGCTCGCATACGGGGTCTCGTCGGCGGTCACGGGCCTCGGGCGTGAGGCGTTCGGCATGCGACAGATCTTGACGGGATTGCTCGCGTTCGTGATCGGCGGAGGCCTCGTCCTCCAGTCTGTCGCGACGCTCGTCGGGGGCTGGGCGGTGGGTGGGCCAGAGCAGGTACCGGCTGCGTGGTCGGTGCTCGCGAGCACCGCGAAAGGGGACTTCCGGGTCCTGTGGGTGGGCGCGCACACGAACGCGCCGTTCCCGGCACCGGGCGGCGACCCGCATGGTCTGGCCGCTGCCGGAAGAGCCACCCTCCGCTACGGGCTGACGGGCCGAGACGGCGTGCTCGCGATCGACATCGCCCGTTCTTCCGTGGGGCCCGGCCCCGAGAGCCTCGACGAGGCTCTCGACGAGATCCTCTCAGGCACCACCAGACACGGAGGCGCGCTCCTGGCCCCCTTCGGCGTGCGGTTCGTGATCGCCGACGGTGACGATCTTCCGGATGCGGCCCGCGCCCTTCTCGACGAGCAGGTCGATCTCGACCTCGTGCCCGCCGCCGGCCTCGTGGTGTATCGGAACGCGCGCGCGCTGCCACCAGCGGCCGTGCTCGAAGACACCTCCGAATCGATCGCGGCGATGCGCGCGAGCGACCCGGCAGGCATCGTCGGCACCCAGTTGCGGAGGGCGTCGCCTCTGAGACAAGTCGAGGGCGGGTGGCAGGGAGGCAAGGGCTCGGGCCCGGTCTACGTCTCGACGGAGTTCCAGGGCTCGTGGACCGTGGAGGGCTCCACCGACACGCCGCTCACCGCGTTCGGCTGGGCGACCGGCTTCGATGCCCAGCAGGCGCCGATCTCGATCCGCTACGGAGCCCAGATGCCGGCGACGATCCAAGCGTGGGTACTGGCGGGAGTCTGGGCTGCGGCCCTGTGGGTGACGAGGAAGCCGGTGGCTCGATGAAGGCGCGTGGCCAAGGGCTGTTGGCCCTCGCGGTCGCAGGTGTCGTTGCGCTCGGGGCAATCTCGCTCGACCGGTTGGGCCCGCAAGAGCCGGCCGCTCCGAGGGCCGGCACTGCGACGTCGGGCACCTGGCTGTGCCCTCACGGCGGCGGCAAGGCCTACGAGGCCACCGTCTACTTGGCCAACCCCGGTGAGACCGATGTCGACGCCCGAGTGACCGAACTCGGATCCAAAGGCCCGGCGGCCTCGTCCCGGGTGGTCGTGCCTGCCGGCGCTCAGATCCCGGTCTCGGTCGACGCCTCCGACCGAGCGTCATCGACGTTCGTCGAGACATTCGGCGGCTGGGTGGCGGCAGGGTGGGTGGTCCGCGGCGCCGAGGGCGAGGTCGGCATCGGCGCCGAGCCGTGTGCGGCGTCGGCGGGACGCGCGTGGGTGTCCGCGGCGGCCACGACCGATGAGGGAGAGGACACGTTCCTCGTCGTCATGAATCCCTTCGATACCGACGCCGTGTTCGATGTCGCGTTGTTCACCACCGACAGAGCGCCGGTCCGCGATTCCAAGCTCACCGACGTCACGCTCCGCTCCCGGCGGAGCACCGCGATCCGTCTGAACGACTTCGCTCAAGGGGAAGCCGCCCTCGGGCTCTCGATCGAGCTCTCGTCGGGGCGGCTCGCGGCGTCGACCCTCATGGTCTCGGAGTCTCGCGGGATCGCCGGCGTCCTGGCCGACCAGGAGCCGGCCGACCGGCATCTCCTGCTCACGTCCAGCGGTGTCGGTCGCTCGGTCCTGTCGGTCGTGATCCCGACCGTCCCTCCCGCGGCCGGCGAAGCGACGACTCCCTCGCCGGGTCAACTGGGCTCCACGTTCACCGCCACCTTGCGATCGAAGGATCAACCCGTCCCGGCCGGAGGGATCACGGAGCAGTCCCAGGAGGCGGGATCCGCGGTCGTCTATCCCGTCGCGACCGTGTCCTCCTCGGCGGTGGACCTCGCCGTGGGCGACGGAGCCGCGGTCGCGGCGGCCCTCCGCACGATCGGGGTCGGGAACGACGGGGGGGCGACCACGGGTTCGACGGCACCGGCGAGCTCGTGGGTCGTCACCCCGACCGTCGTCGGCCAACCCGCGAGACCCGGCCTGCTGGTGCTCAACCCGGGGCGGTCCCGCGCGACCGTCGAGATCACGAGCCTTCCGAGCGATGGAGAAGGAGCGGCCGAGACCACGTCGATCTCGGTGCCGCCCGGACGGGTCGCCGGGGTGCCGCGAGAGTTCCTCGACGGCATCGGTGTCGCGTCGCTGGTCCTCGTTTCCGACGGCGAGCCGGTCGTCGCTCTCGGCGCGTCCACGTCGCTCGGGAACGAGGGCCTATCTGTGTTTGGGCTTGCGGCGGGAGTCCCGATACCCGATGCTGAAACCCCCTGATCGCCCGACGGGAACGTGTTGCGCCGTCGCGTATCATGTCCCTCCGTCGATCGACGGAGACCTTGCCCATGGCCAAAGGAATGCATGCCCCCGCGCGGAAGCGTCGCGCGATCGCCGTCGTGGCGATCGTCGCGGGAGTGCTGGTGCTCGCGGCCGGCGGCGCCGCCTACTCCGCCTACCGCTACGAGCAGGCCAGAGCCGATCGCATCCTGCCCGGCATCACGATCGGCGGGGTCGACGTGGGGGGGATGACGAAGGCCGAAGCCGTCGACGTGGTACGCGCATCGGCCGCGGTCACGCTGCAGCAGCCTGTCGAGCTGCAGGCCCGTGGAACCTCGTGGCAGGTCAGCCTTGAAGAGCTCGGACAGCGTTCCAACGCCGTCGGTGCGGTGAACCGGGCGCTCGGCTTGAGCGAGTCGATGACCACGTTCTCTCGTTTCTGGCACCGGTTCAACGACGAGCCCGTGAACCAGGAAGTCGAGCTCAGCTTCGCGGGCGACGGGCGCGTCGACACCGTGCTCGGGCGCATCTCTCGCGAGGTGGCCGTGAAGCCTGTGAACGCCGACATCGCCTACGACGACGGCCGCCTCCGCTTCGTCAAGCCGAAGCCCGGTCGCGCCCTCGATATGGCGGAAGCCCGGGCATCGGTGCGGGCCGCGCTGAAGGCGGGCGGCGTCACCAAGATCCGGCTCCCCGTGCTGGCGGTCAAGCCCGAGGTCACCCAGAAGAACATGCCTCGCACGATCGTCGTGCGGGTCGATGAGAACAAGCTCTACCTCTACGACGGGTTCGACGTGATCCGCACCTGGTCGGTGGCGACGGCCATGCCAGGGTGGACGACCCCGCAGGGCGACTGGAACCTCTACCGCAAAGCCGTGAACCCCACCTGGTACAACCCGGCGCTCGACAGCTGGGGCGCCGACCTTCCGGCGGTCGTTCCCGGAGGTCCAAGCGCGCCGATGGGCACACGTGCCCTCTACATCACCGCGCCCGGGCTCATCCGCATCCACGGAACGCCGGCTGACAGCTCGATCGGCTCCTACGCGTCGCACGGCTGCATCCGCATGCACAACGCCGAGGTCGAGCAGCTGTACCCGATGGTCGATGTGGGCACCCGGGTGATCGTCGTGGGCGCTCGCCCCAGCAATGCGGTCGAGGGCGATACTCCGGCGTCGGTGAACGTCTGATCCGCCGAGGATCAGCCCGGACTTGTCACTCTTTCTCGCCCGGAACCGTTGTCTGGGCCGCGCGGGTCGGCGTAGGGTAGGTCCCGTACCTCGCAGCGACGCGATGGGAAACCGGAGCGCCACTGCGAGGTACATCTGTGTCCGCGCCCGGCCAAGTTCACCCGGCGACGAGTTCCGGAAGATGCTTGGAGATCACACGCGTGTCATTTAGGCTTTCGCGACATGCGAACCTGCGCGAAGATGCGATGCGATTCCGAGCCGGTGGCAACCGTCTCCCTCTTGTACGCCGAGCGGGTGGTCTCGATCGGCGAACTGCTCGCGGAGCGTGACCGGAACCTGCTCGATCTCTGTCGGGATCATGTGGAGCGCATGACCCCGCCGGTCGGGTGGACAGTGCACGACGAACGCATCATCTCGATCCCCGATTCGCCGGCCTTGGCCGTCTGACCTCACCCCGGTCCGCGCAGAACGCGACGGTTGGCCCACCTGGGCGTCCCCCGGATGGGGCGCGTAGGTCGAGCCCCGGGCCATGCATATGCCTACCCGGGGGGCTCAGGGAAATGGCTGCGCTTGGCTATGGTCTCGCGACCCTTGGAACGCCGAACCTATCCACATGGAAACCGGAACCTGTCCCCAGTGCCGTGCCGGCGATCTCATCGCGATCTCTATGAGCGTCGGCGGCCGCAACCTTGCGTTTAGCACGTGCCATCATTGCGAGGCGAAGTGGTGGTATCGCGACGGCGACGAGGTCCCCCTCGCGTCGGTGATCGGACTCGTCGTCCAGAAGTGACCACCGCGGAGCTCCCGACCCGGCTTCCCCACGTCGGGCCTGACGCGGTCGCCGTCCACTCCGTAACATGCGGGCGTGCCCAGCGATCTCGACCGCATCTTCAAGGCGTACGACGTTCGCGGCGTCGTACCTGACGACCTCGACGCCGACCTCGTTCGCGATATCGGGGCCGCCTTCGCCGCGTGGAGCGGTGCGAGGAGCATCGTCGTCGGCCGCGATTGTCGGCTCAGTTCGCCCGAGCTCGCAGCGGCGATCGCCGAGGGCGCCACGTCGCGCGGCGTCGACGTGGTCGACCTCGGTCTCGCATCGACAGACCTGCTCTACTTCGCGTCAGGCTCGCTCGACATGCCCGGCATCATGCTCACCGCGAGCCACAACCCCAAGCAGTACAACGGACTGAAGTTCTGCCTTGCGGGTGCGAAGCCGGTCGGTGAGGACACGGGCCTCCGCGACATCCGGGCCACCGTGGAGCAGGGAGTCCCCCCGCCGTCGGCGGGTCGGGGGGTCGTCGAGGAGCGGGACCTGCTCGAAGCCTACGTCGAGCACGTGCTGACCTTCGTCGATGTCGATGCGATGCGTCCGCTGACGATCGTTGCCGATACGGCCAACGGCATGGGGGGTCTGGTCGTTCCAGCCGTGATGGCTCGGCTGCCTGTCAGGCTGCATCATCTGTTCCCAGAGCTCGACGGCACCTTCCCGAATCACCCTGCCGACCCCATCGATCCCGAGAACCAGAGGGACCTCAAGGCCGCGGTCCTCGAGCATCGGGCAGATATCGGCCTGGCCTTCGACGGCGACGCTGATCGCGTGTTTCTGATCGACGAACACGCGCAAGACGTGAGTGGGTCGCTGCTAACCGCGCTCGTGGCGATCGCGATGCTCGAGCGGGATCCGGGCGCGAAGATCGTCCACAACCTCATCTGTTCGTGGACCGTGCCCGAGGTGATCCGGGAGCACGGGGGGGTGCCGGTGCGCACGCGCGTCGGGCATTCCTTCATCAAGCAGGTGATGGCGGAGACCGGCGCGGTCTTCGGCGGAGAGCACTCCGGGCACTATTACTTCCGCGAGAACTACAGGGCCGACTCGGGGCTGATCGCGGCCGTGGCGGCGCTGGGGGAGCTCTCGAAAGCCGACAGTCCTGTATCCGAGCTGCTGGCGCCGCTGCGACGCTACTCGGCGTCGGGTGAGATCAACTCCGTGGTCGAGGACCAACACGGGCGTATCGAAGAGATCGCCCGACACTACGACGACGGACGCCAGGACCGGCTCGACGGCCTGACGGTAGAGTTCGACGATTGGTGGTTCAACGTGCGTCCCTCGAACACCGAGCCCCTGCTGAGGCTGAACGCCGAGGCGCGGACCCCCGAGCTGCTCGCCGACAAGACCGCCGAGGTGCTCGCCTTGATCCGCGGTGACGACGGCGCCTGAGACCAGTCCCGACGGAAGGAGCGACCGTGACCCTCGACCCTCAGCTGCTGGAGATACTGGTCTGTCCCAACGACCGGGGCGACCTCGACTATCGCGAGAGCGAACAGCAGCTCGTCTGCACGACATGCGGGTACCGCTACCCGATCCGTGACGACATCCCCGTGATGTTGATCGACGAGGCCGAGAAGCCCGGCCAAGGATCCGGCCAAGGATCCAGAAAGAAGTCGGGGAGCGCGTGACCGATCTCAACGACGTCGAGGCGCTCCGAGCGCTCGACGCCGGCGACATGCTCGGTGCGGTAGCCTCGCTGCCCCGCCACGCTCGTGAGGGGTACGCGGCTGGCCGCACCGCCGAGCGGTTGGCATCGGCCGATGGCGTCACCGCCGTGCTCTTCTGCGGCATGGGTGGCTCGGCGGTCGCCGGCGACGTGCTCAGGTCGTTGTTCCGGTCGAGACTGGTCGTGCCGGTCGAGGTCAACCGGAATCCGGAGCTGCCCGCTTACGCCGGCCCCCACACGTTGGTGGTCATCTCGTCGTACAGCGGCAACACCGCGGAGACCCTGGCCTGCTTCGAGGAAGCAGTCGCTCGCGGGTGCCGCGTGCTGCCGATCACCTCTGGTGGCACGTTGGCTGACCGAGCCGACGAGCTCGGTCTCGGTGCGGTGACGATCGCGGGGGGATACATGCCTCGAGCCGCCCTCGGCTACCTGGCTATGTCGCTTCTCGGGGCGATGGAGTCGGTCGGGCTCTTGCCGGTCATCACCGACGACGTTGCCGAGGCGACCGACGAGCTCGACCGACTCGTCGAGGCGCTCGGTCCCGAACTGCCGACCGACCGCAACGACGCAAAGACCCTGGCGGAACGGATCGGCCATCGCCAGCCGGTGGTCTGGGGTGCCGACGGGTTCGGCTCGGTCGCCGCGGCCCGCTGGAAGACCCAGCTGAACGAGAACGGAAAGGTCCCGGCCTGGTCCGCCGCCCTGCCCGAGCTCGACCACAACGAGGTCGTGGGGTGGTTCGGCGAGAAGGGGGCTTCGTCGTTCGTCATCGCGCTCCGGCATGCGGGTGAGCATCCCGACGTCGGGGTGCGATTCCCTATCTCGCTCGAGATCGCGCGCGATGCCGGGGTGTTCACCGAGGAGGTCTGGGCGACCGGGAGCTCCGAGCTGGCGAGGTTCTTGAGCCTCGTGGTCATGGGCGACTACGTGAGCTGCTACGTCGGACTGCGGCAGGGGCTTGACCCGTCCCCGATCGCCTCGATCGACCGGTTGAAGGCGTTCCTCGATGCGCAGGCGACCTCGTGAACGACCCCGGGCTCCCGGGCCCCGGAGACGATCTCGCCGTGCGGGCGGCCTCGGCCGTGCGGGCCGAGACCGACCTTGTGCCTCGCGTCGGCGTGGTGTTGGGCTCGGGCCTCGGGCCCGCGCTGGGCGAGGCACTCGAGGAAACCGCAGCGTACCCATTCACGAACCTCCCCGGATTCCCCCCCTCGGGCGTCCCCGGCCACGCAGGCAAGCTCGTGCTCGGCCACCTCGCCGGCGTTCCGGTCGCGGCCTTCTTCGGCCGGGTGCACTTCTACGAGGGACACGGCATGGACGTGCCGGCGCTGCTGCCTCGGCTCGCCAAGGAGCTCGGTGCCGACACGATGGTGCTCACCGCGGCGGTCGGTGGACTCCTGCCGGGAGAACCGGCCGGCACCGTCGTGATCCTTCGTGACCACATCAACATGATGGGCACCGCCCCCCTTCGCGGCTGGCGGTACCCCGATGGGATGCCGACGTTCATCAGTGCGGCCGAGGTATACGACGAGGCCTTGCGCGAGCTCGCGTTCGAGCGCGCGCAGTCGCTGGGTATCCCGTCGTCGATCGGCGTGTACGCCGCGATGAGCGGGCCGGCGTACGAGACGCCGACCGAGGTGCGGGTGCTTCAGGCCACCGGCGCCACGGTCGTCGGGATGTCGATGGTGCCCGAAGCGCTACCGGCGACTGCATTGCAGATGCGAGTGCTCGGCATCTGCTCGCTCACCAACGCCTTCGGTGAACATGTCGAGCACGAAGAAGTCGTCCGCGTCTCGAACGAGACCGCGGTGGCGGTGGGCAGGTTGCTCCTCGACCTGCTTCCGCGTATGTGAGAGGAGCGACCAGATGACGAACGATGTTCGGGACATGAGCCTCGCAGGGTCGGGACGCGAGCGCATCGATTGGGCGGGCGCCGAGATGCCCGTGCTTGCGCTGATCAAGGAACGGTTCGAGAAGGAGAGGCCGCTCGACGGCATCCGGATCGGGGCCTGTCTGCATGTCACCACCGAGACCGCGAACCTGATGATCACGCTGAAAGCCGGGGGGGCCGAGGTCGCGCTGTGCGCATCGAACCCGCTCTCCACCCAGGACGACGTGGCAGCGGCGTTGGTGGAAGAGGGCATCGACACCTTCGCCATCAAGGGCGAGGACACCGATACCTTCTTCAAGCACATCAACGCCGTGCTCGACATACGGCCGAACATCACGATGGATGACGGTGCCGACATGGTGAGCGTGCTGCACAAGGAGCGAGCCGATCAGATCGCCGAGATCATCGGCGGCACCGAGGAGACGACGACCGGCGTGATCCGGCTGCGTGCGATGGCCACCGACGGGGCACTGAAGTACCCGATCGTGAGCGTCAACGACGCCGACACGAAACACCTGTTCGACAACCGCTTCGGCACCGGCCAGTCGACGATCGACGCGATCATGCGAGCGACGAACCGGCTGCTGGCCGGTCGCACCATCGTGGTCTGTGGGTACGGCATGTGCGGTCGCGGGGTCTCCTCGCGTGCTCGCGGCATGGGCGCCCATGTGATCGTCACCGAGGTCGATCCCACGGCCGCGATCGAGGCGGTGATGGAGGGCTACAGGGTGATGCCGCTGCGAGATGCCGCTCGGGTCGGCGACGTGTTCGTCACGGTCACCGGCGACACCACGGTGATCGGGCGCGACCACATGGAGCTGATGAAGGACGGCGCCATGCTCGCGAACTCCGGGCATTTCGACGTGGAGATCGACAAGGCGGCGCTGGCCTCGCTCGGCACGGGCGGAGTGCGTCGCATCCGCGAGTTCGTCGACGAGTACACGTTCGGCGATGGCCGCCGCGTCTACCTGCTGGGGGAGGGGCGGCTCGTCAACCTCTCCGCCGCCGAGGGCCACCCCGCTGCCGTCATGGACATGTCATTCGCCAACCAAGCGCTCGCGGCCGAATGGGTCGTCGAGAACCGGGCCACGCTCGAGGCGCGTGTGTATCCCGTACCGGTCGAGATCGACAAGGACGTGGCTCGCCTCAAGCTGCACGCGATGGGTGTGGAGATCGACCGGCTCACGCCCGAGCAAGAGCATTACCTGCTCAGCTGGGAACAGGGGACGTAGCCCGTGGACGGTCGGGTCTCGATCCGGGCTCACTACGAGCGGTTCCCCGCGACGCTCAAGGGTGCGTTCGTACTGCGTGGTGCCGACGCCGATCCTCACCAGGTGAGGATCGAGGCGGCCCGGATCGCAGCGTTGTCCGGGCGTGGGGGCGAGCCCATGAGCGTGGAACCGGTCACCCTCGATGTCGCTCCGCATCTGGACCTCTTCGTGCCGTTCGAGGTGCCGCTGCTCGATCTCGAGCCTGGGTGGTTTCACCTCGAGCTCGACGTGACCATCGATGCCGATGCAGGGGTCGTACACCCTGGTGAGCGGTTCGTCATGCCGTGGCCGCGCGGATCGATGCGGCGAGGATCCGCGACCGTCCGACGTGCGATCACCGGCGGGGCGACCGACATCACGATCGAGCAGGTGGAGTGCGCTCCCGACGCAGTGCGGGTGACCTACGCGGCCCCGACCCGCGTGGCGTTGTCGCTGTCGGCTGACGACGTGGCCTTGCCGCAGATCGATGAGGAGTACGACGACGCGTCGGGCCGAGGCACGGTCATGACCTATCCGGCGTCGAAGAGCCAGGGCCGGCTCGCGATCACGGCCAGGGGGGTCGACCGACCGCTCGAGATCGACCTGCCATGAGACGCCCCCCCGTGTCGGGGGGCGCGCGTATCGTCGGCCGATGCTGGCCCGTGCTGTCGACCTGGTCTTCCCCCCACGATGTGCGGGGTGTGGCGACGGCGCCTGGCCCTTCTGCGACGGGTGTCGGCGCCGGCTGCATGCGCTCGGTCCTCCGTGGTGCGAGCGGTGTGGCGCGCCATCCTCGGCCGGGACTGCGTCCCGATGCGATGATTGCCCGCCCGAGGCGATCTCCGTGGCTCGAGCGCCGTTCGCGTTCGACGGCCCGGCGAGGGCCTCGGTGCACCACCTGAAGTACGGAGGTGTTCGCGGGGTCGGGCGGGCCCTCGGGGCGGCGATGGCGACCTGTGTACCCCCCGGGGTCGACGTGATCACCTGGGTGCCCCTGGCGCGACGACGGAAAGCGGTGCGAGGGTTCGATCAAGCGCGGGAGCTGGCCCAGGCCGTCGGTGAGCAGACGGGGGGGACCGTGCGGGGGCTCCTCCGGCGCGTGGTCGCCACCGGGCCTCAGGCTCAGCGGGACGCCGTCGCCCGGCGTGAATCGATGCGAGGGTCGTTCGTCGTCCGCCGCCGATCGTCGGTGCGCGGCCACGTGCTTCTGGTCGACGATGTCTTGACGACGGGCGCGACGGCCGCGGCGTGCGCCGAGGTCCTGTTGGAACATGGAGCGGCCACGGTTTCGCTGGTCGTGGCCGCCCGCGCGCTCCTGCGGTCGCGACGACCTGCCTATACTCGACCGGGCCCTCGTCCGGGTCTGTGGTTGCCCGGGGATCATCTCCGGTAGTCGACGCCAGCCGCGGGCGAAACGACCCACGTAAGGCGACCCTTGGTCGCTGAGCATGGCGCGGTTTAGATGTAAGTCCTGCCTCGCCTCCGCGCGAGAGAGGGCGGGAGTCGCCGGCCCTCGGGGCCGGCCGGCCAACGCCCCGGCAGGCGGGTGTGGGGGAAAAGACCAGGTCAGCCGGCGGAGGGCCCGCCCGATCGGAGAGGAGACGACGGACCAGCCTATGGATCTGACCTTCACGGGCCGAGGGCTCGCGGTCACCGACGAGGTGCGAGAGACCGCCGGCCACAAGCTGGCACGACTCGAGCGCATGGAGCCTCGGACCACCAGGATCGACCTCGAGTTCATCGGCGAGCACTATCCGAGTCCCGAGGGCGTCAAGCGGGTGCAGGCAGCGTTGCACATCCCGCGCAAGACGTTCCGTGCGCACGCTGAAGCCGACGATGTGCCCACCGCGATCGACCGGGTGGCAGACAAGCTCGAGCGGCAGCTGCGCGATCATCACGGGAAGCGTCGCGCTTCCGTGCATCGGAACCCGCTTGAATCCGCTCACTTGAACGCTCAGGCTGCCGATACAGACGAAGAGGCTTCGGACGAGGGGGACCTGTGAGCGACGACCCGAACGCCAAGGACACGCCCGAGAAGCTTCGGGTCATGGTTGTCGACGACCACGCGCTCTTCCGTCGCGGGCTCGAGATGGTGCTCCAACAGGAGTCCGACATCGAGCTCGTGGGTGAGGCGTCCGACGGTGCCGAGGCCGTCGAGCGTGCACAGGAGACGATGCCCGACGTCGTGCTGATGGATGTGCGTATGCCGAAGCGCTCGGGCATCGAGGCAGCCGGCCAGATCAAGGACCTGCTTCCGCACTGCAAGATCCTGATGCTCACGATCAGCGATGAGGAGGGCGACCTCTACGACGCCATCAAAGCCGGAGCGAGCGGCTACCTGCTCAAAGAGATCCCGATCGAGGAGGTCTCCGACGCGATCCGCAGCGTCTGGGCGGGGCAGTCCCGCATCTCGCCGTCGATGGCTTCGAAGCTGCTCACCGAGTTCGCCGCGATGTCGAAGTCGGCCGAGGAACAGCCCCGCATGCCCACGCCGAAGTTGACCGACCGCGAGATGGAGGTGTTGCGGCTGGTCGCACAGGGCTTGAACAACCGCGACATCGCCAAGCAACTGTTCATCAGCGAGAACACCGTGAAGAACCACATCCGCAACATCCTCGAGAAGCTGCATCTTCACTCGCGCATGGAAGCGGTCGTCTATGCCGTGCGCGAGAAGATGATCGAGATCAGCTGACCGTGGCCGATCCCACGATCGAGGCAGCGCGCGACATCTTGAGCGACTCGCTCGACGAGATGCGCAAGGCCGTCGATGGGTGCTCAGCCGACGAGCTGAATCGCCGGCCGGTCGGTGACGACACGAACGGGCTGGCTGTGCTTGCGACGCATGCCCTCGGCAGTTCGCGTTCCTGGCTCAGTCTCGCGACCGGAGCACCGTTGCCCGACCGGGACCGCGACGCCGAGTTCCTCGTCGTCGTCGAGGACCCGGAGTTGTTCCTCGCGAATTTCGACGCGAACGCGGCCGAGTGCCGCGCGCTGCTCGAAAGCGACCGGCCCTTCGAGCCCGGAAGGGTCGGGACGGCCCCGTGGCTCGCGGACTCCCCGGACGAACCAGTGACCGCGGCATGGGCGTTGCTGCACGCCCTCGAGCACTTGCGCGAGCACGTCGGGCATGCGCAGCTCACCCGTCAGGCCCTGTGACCGATCCTCACGGTGGCGGGTGGCGCGCCTGACCCGGGAACGCCGGCGTGAAGGCGAGCATGACCGAGCCCACGATCACCGCGACCGGGAAGGTCGGCCTTCGACTTCCGGGAGGAGCATGATCGCGAGCACCCCAGCAGCGGGCAGTGCCCGGATCGCCCTGAAGCCGTCCGTTACGCTGGCTGCATGACCGCGAGCAATCGCACCGTTGCGCGAGCCATCGTGGAAAGTCTCGAGAACGAGGGCGTCGAGGTCGTCTTCGGACTCCCCGGCGAGGAGAACCTGCACACGATCGATGCCCTCGCCGACAGCTCGATCCGGTTCATCACGACCCGAGACGAGCGCGGGGCGGCGTTCATGGCCGACACGTACGGGTCGCTGACCGGCAAGCCGGGCGTGTGCCTGGCCACCCTCGGACCGGGCGCGATCAACCTCATGCTCGGCATCGCCAACGCCCAGCTCGACTCCCACCCCCTGGTCGCGATCGCAGCGCAAGCGAGCCTCGATCGCATCTACAAGGAATCGCATCAATTCGTGGACATCGTGTCGCTGTTCCGACCGATCACAAAGTGGGGCGACATGGTCACGGTGCGCGTCGCCGCACCCGAGATGGTGCGCAAGGCGTTCAAGCGCGCCACGACAGAACGCCCGGGTGCAACGTTCATCGTGTTGCCCGAGGACGTGGCCGAGCGCCTCACCGACGCGCCCGTGCTCCGCGTGAACACGCCGGTCGACCCCTCGCCCGACGAGGGCCAGGTGCGTCGGGCCGCCCAGGTGCTCGCCGGGGCGCAGCATCCTGTGGTGCTCGCAGGGCCGGGTGTGGCTCGCGACGGAGCCACCGAGGCCCTGATCCGGTTCAGCGAACGCCTCAACGTGCCGGTGGCGACGACCTTCCTGGGCAAGGGGGTGTTCCCCGACGACCATGCCAACGCGCTCGGCACCATCGGCTTCATGGTCAAGGACTACGCGAACTTCGGGTTCGACCGGGCCGACGTGGTGGTGGCCGTTGGATATGACTTGGTCGAGTACTCGCCCGCACGCTGGAACCCCTTGGCCGACAAAGGGATCGTGCACGTGCACCGAACCGTGGCCGAGGTCGACGCGAACTACACCCTCGAAGTCGGGGTCGTGGGCAACATCGCCGAGACGCTCGACGCGTTGGGTTCCTCGAGCGTCGTGCAGGACATCCGCGGCGAGATACCGGCGCGCGATCTCGTGCGGGAGGAGATCGCCAGGGGCGCCGCGAACGACGCATTCCCGCTGGCCCCCGCGAGGGTCGTCTCCGACATCCGCTCGGCGCTCGACGACGACGACATCGTGCTCTGCGACACGGGTGCCGTGAAGATGTGGATGGCCAGGCTCTATCCGACCTACCGCCCCAAGACCTGTCTCATCTCCAACGGCCTCGCCACGATGGCGTTCTCGCTGCCCGGTGCGATCGCCGCGAAGATGGTGCACCCCGATCGCAAGGTTCTCGCCGTCATGGGCGACGGCGCATTCGCGATGAGCATGGCCGAGATCGAGACCGCGGTACGCGAAGGCGTCCATATCGTCGTGCTGGTCTGGGTCGACGGCGGCTACGGGCTCATCGGCTGGAAGCAGGACATCAACTTCGGGCGCCAGGCTGCCGTCTCGTTCACGAACCCCGACTTCGTGAAGCTCGCGGAGAGCTTCGGCGCCAGGGGGTACGAGATCTCGTCGGCCGGCGAGCTCGCTCCGACGCTCGGCAAGGCGCTCGATGACGATGCCGTGTCGATCGTCGCCTGCCCGATCGACTACGCCGAGAACGCCCGCCTGATCGAACGGCTCGGCGCTCTCACCGAATCGATCTGATTGCCCGGTTCCCCGAGCGTGAACCGTGGGGCCGATAGAATCGAAGGCTGACCGACCGCTCGTGGAGAGCGCCGAAGGGAACCCCAGTGCCGGTACTCGACAGGCTCACGAACATCGGCGAAGGCCGCAAGCTCAAGAACCTCGAGTCGCTCGCGCAACTCGTCAACACGTTCGAGCCCGAGGTCGAAGATCTCTCCGATGAGGAGCTGCGCGCGCAGACCGGTGAGCTCAAGCAGCGGGCCGCCAACGGGGAATCGCTCGACGACCTGCTTCCCGAGGCGTTCGCGACGACCCGCGAGGCGGCGCGGCGCACGATCGGCCAGCGGCACTTCGACGTGCAGGTGATGGGCGGCGCCGCGCTGCATCAAGGCAACATCGCCGAGATGAAGACCGGTGAGGGCAAGACGCTCGTTTCCACGCTTCCGGGGTATCTGAACGCGCTCTCCGGGAACGGCGTGCACATCGTGACCGTCAACGACTACCTGGCCAAGCGCGACTCGGAATGGATGGGCGGCATCTACCGGTTCCTGGGCATCGATGTCGGACTGATCCAGTCGGCGATGTCTCCAGCGGAGCGCCGACCGGCCTATGCGGCCGACGTCACCTACGGCACGAACAACGAGTTCGGCTTCGACTACCTGCGAGACAACATGGCGATGCGCATCGAGGAGTGCGTGCAGCGCGGGTACAGCTTCGCGATCGTGGACGAGGTCGACTCGATCCTCATCGACGAGGCGCGGACACCGTTGATCATCAGCGGCACGGTGCGCGATTCCGCGAAGTGGTACGTCACGTTCGCCCGCGTTGCGCCTCGCCTGAAGCGTGACGAGGACTACGAGGTCGACGAGTCGAAGTACCAGATCGCGATCACCGAGCAGGGTGTCTCCAAGGTCGAGGAGATCCTCGGCGTTGAGAACCTCTACGACCACTCCAACACGACGCTCGTGCACCACCTGCAGAACTCGCTCCGCGCCAAGGAGCTGTACAAACTGGACGTCGCCTACGTCGTGCAGCACGGCGAGGTGAAGATCGTCGACGAGTTCACCGGTCGTGTCCTCGAGGGCCGCCGGTACTCCGAAGGCCTGCACCAAGCGATCGAGGCTAAGGAGGGCGTGAAGATCAAGGAGGAGAACCAGACGCTGGCCACCGTCACGATCCAGAACTACTTCAAGATGTACGACAAGCTCTCCGGCATGACGGGAACGGCGAAGACTCAGCTCACCGAGTTCGAGGAGACCTACAAGATCTCGGTTGTCGAGATCCCCACGAACCGGCCCAACGTACGGGCCGACGAGCAGGATCTGATCTACAAGGGTGAAGAGGCCAAGTGGAACGCGGTCGTCGAGGACCTCAAGGAGCGCCACGAGAGCGGCCAGCCGATCCTCGTCGGCACGGTCTCGATCGAAAAGTCCGAGTTGCTCTCGGGGCTCATGAACCGCCGCGGCATCCCGCACAACGTGCTGAACGCCAAGAATCACGAGAAGGAAGCCGTGATCGTGGCCCAGGCGGGGCGGAAGGGCTCGGTGACGGTCGCCACCAACATGGCCGGCCGCGGCGTCGACATCCTGCTCGGCGGCAACCCCGAGTACCTCGCCCGTCAGGAGATGGCGGCCCGCGATTGGGACAATGACCGCTACCTGCTCTTCGACATGGACGAGGACGAGCGCGCCGCCTACGACGCGGAGTACGGGCCGGTGTATGCGAAGTTCAAAGCACAGACCGACGCCGAGCATGATGAGGTGATCGACGTCGGCGGGCTGTTCGTGCTCGGAACCGAACGGCACGAGTCGCGCCGCATCGACAATCAGCTCCGTGGCCGGTCGGGTCGCCAGGGCGACCCCGGCGAGTCGCGGTTCTACCTGTCGCTCGAGGACGATCTCATGCGGATGTTCGCGAGCGACCGCGTGGCTTCGATCATGCAACGCTTGAAGTGGCCCGACGACGAACCGATCGAGGCCAAGATGGTCTCCAAGGCCGTCGAGAACGCCCAGAAACAGATCGAGGAGCTTAACTACGAACGCCGCAAGAACGTCCTGAAGTACGACGAGGTGATGAACGGCCAGCGCGAGGCGATCTATGGCGAGCGCCGTAAGATCCTCGAGGGTCAGGATCTGCGCGACGAGTCGGTCGGGTTCGTGGAGGACCTCGTGACCGATGTCGTCGAGAGCCAGTGCCCGCCCGGGGTCTTCCCCGAGGACTGGGATCTCGAGTCGTTGTTCACGGCGCTCCTCGAGATCTACCCCGTGCAGGTCACCCAAGAGCAGGCGCAGGAGGTCGAGACGTCCGAAGAACTCGTCGGACTGTTCGTGCAGGATGCGCTCGATCGGTACGAGCAGAAGGAACGAGCCGTGTCCCCCGAAGCGATGCGAGAGCTCGAACGGGTCGTGCTGCTGAACATCACCGACACGAAATGGCGTGAGCACCTCTACGAGATGGACTACCTGCAGGAGGGCATCCACCTGCGGGCTCTCGCCCAACAGGACCCGATCACCGCGTATCGCCGAGAGGCCTACGACATGTTCCAGGCGCTGAGCGAGTCGATCAGAGCCGACTTCGTGCGCTACATCTACCGGGTCGAGTTCGTCCAGCAGGGCGAGGGACAGGCCCGGCAGCAGGCGCCCCAACCCACACGGGTGCAAGACAACCGCGCCGCCGTCGAAGAGGCCGGCGGACAGCGTGCGGCGAGTGGGGAGGGGGCGGGCACGGCGAACACCAATCAGGCAGTGAGCGACAAGGTGCCGCGCAACGCCCCGTGCCCATGCGGCAGCGGCAGGAAATACAAGAAGTGCCACGGGGCCGCGATCTGAGACGGCGACCGCCTCCGTCAGGCGCGGCTCGATGTTCGCGCGATCGGGCGACCGAGCAACTGACAAGGGTTGTCGGGGCCCCAGATGTCCAGCTCCGCCAACGGTGAGAACCCCCGCGCGATGTAGAAGGCCCGCGTCGCGGCGTACTCAGCTCCCGGATCGCCGTCGCGGTCGGAGAGCGTCTTGACCAGCAAGCGCTCGACGCGTGCGGGCTGCGAGGCGATGAGGCCATCGATGAGCTCGGTGCCGATCCCGGTGCCGCGCCGCTCTGCCATCACCGCCATCCAGGAGATCTCACGCATCGAGATCGTGCGAGGTTCGGACGTGATGAACCCGACGACCTCGTCGTCGTCGAGCGCCACCAGCCCCTCGTGGGCGCGTACCGCCTGCGCGCATGCCTGGATGCCCTCGGCGAGGCCGAACCAGCCGGGGAGCCCGCGCACGATCGCGTCGCAGGCCTCGGCATCCGTGGAAGGCTCGAGAATGCGGATCACCGCGACACCGTAGCGCGGGGAGGTCACTGCTACGATCGCGGCGCGATGAGTGATCACACCGAGCGCCTGCGCAAGCTCCGCGAGCGGGTCCTGGCCGCCAAGGAGTTCCTTTGACGTCGACGGGAAGCGGGCCAGGGCCGAGGAGCTCGAGGGCCAGGCGAGCGACCCGACGCTGTGGAACGACCAGCAGCGTGCGCAACAGATCACATCGCAGCTCTCGCGGCTGAAGGACGACATCGCCCGCTACGACGGTCTGATCCGTCGGGTCGACGATGCGGTCGCCATGGATGAGCTCCTCGCCGAGGAAACCGATCCCGACCTCGCCCGAGAGCTCGCTGCCTCGGTGGTCGACCTCGAGGCAGACGTCGACAAGCTCGAGCTGGTGGCCCTGCTCTCGGGGCCATACGACTCCTCGGATGCGATCGCGACGATCAACGCGGGAGCGGGAGGGACGGAGAGCCAGGACTGGGCCGAGATGCTGCTCCGGATGTACACCCGCTGGGCAGAGCGCGAGGGATTCGATTCCGAGATCGACGACATCCAGCATGGCGACGAGGCGGGCATCAAGTCCGCAACGTTCACCCTGCGGGGCACGAACGTCTATGGGCTGCTCTCGGCCGAGCGGGGGGTACACCGGCTCGTCCGCATCAGCCCGTTCGACGCGCAGAAGCGACGCCACACGTCGTTCGCCTCGCTCGACGTGATCCCGATGCTCGAAGAAGCCGACGAGGAAGACATCACGATCCCGCCCGACGAGCTCCGGATCGACGTGTACAGATCGAGCGGACCGGGCGGCCAGTCGGTGAACACCACCGACTCGGCCGTGCGCATCACTCACATTCCGACCGGTCTCGTGGCGGCATGCCAGAACGAACGTTCCCAGCTGCAGAACCGCGCCGTGGCGATGCGCATCCTGAAAGCCCGGCTCGCTGAGCTCGATCGGCAGAAGCGCGAGCAGGAGATGGATTCGATTAGGGGCGAGCGCAAAGCGGTCGATTTCGGATCGCAGATCCGTTCTTACGTGCTCGCGCCGTACCAGATGGTCAAGGACCACAGGACCGACGAGGAGATCGGGGACCCCGCGCGCGTGCTCGACGGTGACATCGACCGGCTCATCGAGGCGGAGCTTCGCCGTCGGGCGTCGCAGGCCGACTGAGGCGGGCGCGGCGTCGTTCCACGCCGAAGGCGGCCAGCCCAGCGAGCGCGAGCGTCGTCCATGCCACGAGGCCCGCTCGCACCCCCGCGCTGACGGCCGGGTCCCGATACGTGAGCCGCACTTCGTGCTCGCCGGCCGGCACCGCCACGCCTTGCAGGAACCCGTCCACCGGCAGGACGGACTCTTCGACGCCGTCGACGGTCGCCCGCCAGCCGTCCTCGAAGGTGGTGCGCACCACGACGATCGACGGTGCGGTCGCTCGCACCGCGATCCTGACCTGCTCGGGTGAGATCTCTCGGTAGTCGGCGCTTCCCGGCTCGGCGCCGGGGGAAGGTTCGATGCCGGGGTCGC
>JAOUEA010000159.1 GCA_029858935.1 Actinomycetota bacterium | reverse complement strand
GGTCAACCAGCCCGACGCGACCTGGAGCGAGTGGAACCCCGCCGACTACGCCTTCCATCTTTCACGGCGGGCTCGGGGGTTGCCGCTGTGGTTCTCGCTCGCGACCTACGGCACCGACGCCTATCGGGACGCGGTCGAGCACGTGCTGACCCTCACGCGCGAAACGGCCGAGGAGATCGGCTCGCGCGAGTCTCTCGAGCTGGTGATGGAACCGGAGCTGTCTGTCGTGCTGTTCCGTCGCGCCGGCTGGGGAGATGGGGACTACGAGGCCTGGTGGCGGCGACTCCTCGAGGCGCAGATCGCGTTCGTGCAGCCGACGACGTGGCGAGGAGACAAGATTGCCCGGCTGTGCTTCGTGAACCCGCGGACGACGCTCGACCACGTCCGGGCCGTGCTCGGCACGATGACGTAAATCGCCGCCAGCACCGGCGTCGCCGCCAGCACCGCCGTCGCCGCCAGCCCCTAGCGACCGATCGGTCCTTGCCGGCGAAGGATCTCGTCCTGCGCCGCCATCAGTCGGGCCACGCGCTCGGAGGTCGGCGGATGGGACGAGAAGAGACTCGAGATGCCACGGCTCTTGAGCGCCGCCAGGGGATTCACGATGAACATGTGCGCCTCGCCCGGCTGGAGCGAGTGCGGCGGCGGCACACGCCTGGACGTCTCCTCGAGCTTCTGCAAGGCGCTCGCGAGCGCCTGAGGGTCGCGCGAGAGGAAGGCTCCGGACTCATCGGCCTGGAACTCCCTCGACCGCGAGACCGCCATCTGGATCAGGCCGGCCGCGATCGGCGCAAGGAGCCACGCGAGCAGCGCCACGATGGGGCTGCCGCCATCGTCGTCGCCGCCGACCCACAACGCCATCCACGCCAGGTAGCTGATCGCCGTTCCGATCGCCGCGGCGACCGAACCCACCAAGATGTCGCGGTTCGCGACATGGCTCAGCTCGTGTGCCAGCACCCCGCGGAGCTCGCGTTCATCGAGGATCTGCAGGATGCCTTTCGTCACGGCGACCTTCGCGTTCTGAGGGTTCCGGCCGGTCGCGAAGGCGTTGGGCTGCTGCATGTCCGAGACGTAGATGCCGGGCATGGGCATGCCCTCGAGCTGCGTGAGCTCCCGGACGATGCGGTAGAGCTGCGGATATTCCTGCTCGCTCACCTCGCGAGACCGTGTCGAGCGCACCGCGATCGAGCCGGACCACCAATACATCGCGAGGTTGAACGCGAGGCCCATCACCAGC
This sequence comes from Actinomycetota bacterium, assembly GCA_029858935.1. Lineage (GTDB taxonomy): Bacteria > Actinomycetota > UBA4738 > UBA4738 > HRBIN12 > JAOUEA01. The sequence continues at coordinate 4,138 of JAOUEA010000159.1, read as the reverse complement.
GCGAACGTCATGCCGGCACGTCCACCCAGGAGGGCGCCGACCACCAAGAACAAACCCATCAGCGCCGCGATCAGCATCCAGGTCTTCGCCCGGTTGATTCCAGGTGTCATCGTCGTTGACTCCTCATGCTCGTACGCAAACACCATCGTCCCACAGGCATTTCGATACGAGGATGCCGATGGTTCCCTCAGGCGGCTGCGGCGCTAGGCACCGAGGCCGACCAGCGTGGAGATCTCCGCGAGGCGCGCGAACACGTTCGGCAGCACGAAGATCGCCACGAGCGTGACCATCGCAACGGCCACCACGGCGGTCACGAGGGCGGGCACACGGAGCCGTGACGGATCGGCGGCATCACGAAGGAACATCTGTCGTGGCACGACCAGGTAGTAGAAGACGCTCGCCACCGAGTTGACCAGCATCACGACGGCCAGCGCCGGACCGAGCGTGCCGCCCCGCTCGATGGCGGCCTGGAAGATGAGCAGCTTGCCCCAGAAGCCGCCCGTTGGAGGCACGCCCGCGAGCGAGATCATGAACACGGCCATGCCGACCGCGATCACGGGTGCGGTCTCGCGCAGACCGGCGAAATCCGCCACGCCAAGCGTCGGGTGCCGGCGCGAGACGGCCACGGTCGCGGCGAACGCGCCGAGATTCATGACGCCGTAGATGAGGATGTAGGTGACCGCGGCAGCGAACGCGTTCCGGTTCGAGGCCGCATCGTCGGTCACGAGTGCGAACGTGAGCAGGATGTACCCCGACTGGGCGATGCCCGAGTACGCCAGCAGTCGCACCACCTGTGTCTGCTGCAACGCCACGAGATTGCCGACCGTCATCGTCGCGATCGAAAGGAAGGCGAAGATCGGCACCCAGAACTCATGCTGGCCCGCGAACGCCACGAACATCAGCTGGAGCAATCCGGCGAAGCCGGCCACGCTCGAAGCGACCGCGAGGAACGCCGCGACCGGCACGGGGGAGCCTTCGTACGTGTCGGGCGCCCAGAACTGGAACGGCACGGCCGAGACCTTGAATGCGAACCCCACCACCACGAAGAGGATCGCGGCGAACGCGAGCGTCTCCATCTCGCCGCTCACCCCGTCGAGTGCGACACCGATCTCCGCAAGCTTGGTCGCCCCACCGGTGACCCCGTAGATCAGGCTCATGCCGAAGAGCATCACCGCCGTGGAGAGCACGCCGATGATGAAGAACTTCACGCCTGCCTCGTTGGACTTCACGTCGCCCTTGCGGAACGCCGCCATCAGGAATCCGGGCGCCGACACGAGCTCGAGGGCGAGGAACAACAGCAGCAGGTCGCGAGAGCTCGGCATCATCACGCAGCCCAGGAACGACGTGAGCAGCAGGAAGTAGTACTCCCCCTGATAGAAGCCTCCCTCGCGGAAGTACCGCAGCGACAGGGCCAGTACCACGACCGCCGTGACGAGGAAGAACCCCTTGAACAACAGGGCGAACTCGTCGACGACGTAGGTGCCGCCGAAGCTTTCTCGCGTGCCCGCACCGATCAGTGAGAGCACCCCGGCCAGTGAGCCCACCACGCCGATCAGTCCGATCGGCATCGCGAACCACTTGGCGCGCTCGGGCAGGAACACATCGACGACGAGCACGAGCAGGATCGTGCCCGCGAGGATGAACTCCGGCAGCAGCGCGTGATAGTCGATGTTCATGGACTCGTCTTAGCTCCCGAGCAAGGTCAGCAGCCCGCTCACGGCCTCGTCGGTGACGCCGAACACGATCCGCGGATACAGACCGAGCACCAGGATCAGCAGCAGCAGCGGGCCCCAGGAGACCCATTCGATCGCGAGCACGTCACGCAGGCCCGCTTCGCGCCACTGATCGGGCAGGGTGCCCATGTTCACTCGCTGCAGCATCCACAGGAAATATCCGGCGGTGAGCACGGTGCCGATGCCGCCCATCACCATGAACACGCGGAACAGACCCACCTGGTCGGCGAGGACGAACTCATTGGGACTGAAGGAGCTGAGCAGTGCCATGACCTCACCCCAGAAGCCGGCCAGGCCGGGCAGTCCGAGCGAGGCGATCGCGACGAACGCGAAGATGCCGCCGAGCTTCGGCATCGTCTGCAGCATGCCGCCGCCGATCTTCGCGATCTCGCGAGTGTGGTAGCGGTCGTAGATCGAGCCGACGCAGAAGAACAGCATGCCGGTGATCACACCGTGGGCCACCATGCCGAAGATCGCTGCCTGGATGCCGATCTCCGTGAGCGTCGCGATGCCGAGCATCACGAAGCCCATGTGCCCCACCGATGAGAAGGCGATCAGGCGCTTGAGGTCCTTCTGCGCGAGACATGCCAGCGCCGCGTACACGATGCCGATCGCTGCGAGGGCGCCGATCCACGGCGCGTACTTCTGGGCGCCGTAAGGCAGGAACGGGATCGCGATGCGGATGAACCCGTAGGTGCCCATCTTCAGCATGATGCCCGCCAGCAACACGGAGCCGATCGTGGGTGCCTCGGTGTGCGCATCGGGCAGCCAGGTGTGGAACGGCCACATCGGCACCTTCACGGCGAACCCGAGCGCGACGGCGCCGAACACGACGAGCTGGAACGTCTGGCTGAAGCCTCCGGCGATGCCGTAGTCGCGCAGCACCACCATGTCGAACGTGTGCGGATCGGGCCCCTGGAAGTACATCGCGAGGAAGCCCAGGAGCATGAAGATCGACCCGAACAGCGTGTAGAGGAAGAACTTGATCGAGGCGTACTCGCGATTGGCCGAGCCCCAGACGGCGATCAAGAAGTACATGGGCACCAGGACCAATTCCCAGAACACGAAGAACAGGATCAGATCGAAGGCGATGAACGTTCCGGCCATGCCCGTTTGAAGGAGCAGCATCAGGGCCAGGAACGCCTTGGTGCGGCCGGGGTCCGGCACGTATCGCCAGCTGTAGATCGCGCACAGGAACGAGAGCAGGAACGTCAGCACGTACAGGGGCAGCGAGATGCCGTCGATGCCGACGTGGTACCGCACGCCGATCGCGCTGATCCAGTCGACGTCGAGCACGTATTGCAGACCGTCGCGACCGTAGTCGAAGCCGACCGCGATCGCGACGGCGAGCACGAGCGCCGCCCCCGTGAACACGATGCCGAGGCCTCGGATCGCTCGGTCCTTCTCGCGCGGCATCATCGCGATCACGAGCGCTCCTGCGATGGGCAGCAGCGTGGTGATCGTGATGGCCGAGTTCTCCCAGGTCATGTGGCCTCCACGCTTCCTCTCAGACGAACCTGATGAAGATCACGGACAACGCGATCACGCCGACGAACAGCCCGACGGCGTACCACTGCACGTTGCCCGTCTGCAGGTACTTCAAGACGTTGCCGGCGCGATCGGCGGTATCGCCGGCGCCGTTGACGATCCCGTCGATCACGGTGCGGTCGAACCACGCGACGACTTGACCCATGGCTCGAGCCGCGAGGGCCGCGCCGTTCACGGCACCATCGATCACCGTCTGGTTGAACCAGTTCACGGCCCCAGACCACGTATCACGCACCGGCACCACGATCGCCCTCATGTAGAAGGCATCGATGTAGTAGCGCTGCTGGAGCACGTTCCACATGGGACCCATGGGCGCCTGCAGCGGATCCTGGGCCTTGCGCTCCTTGTACAAGGTGTAGCCCGCGAACAGACCCAGGAGGGCGCCTGCCGTCGAGAGCAACGCGATCCACGGCACGAAGACCGCCTCGTGGACCGCCTCGAAGAACACCCACTGACCGAACACCGCGTTCAGCTGCGGGGCCCCCAGCAGGCCGACACCGATCGTGGCGGCGGCGAGCGCCACGAGGGGCGCGGTCATCGTCCTCGGCGATTCGTGCGGCTGCGCGTGGCCCTTGTACTCGCCGAAGAACGTGAGGAGCACCATGCGCATCGTGTAGAAAGCGGTGATCACGGCAGTCAAGAGGAACACACCGAACAGCCAAAGCACGTGTTCCTCCTCGGCGACGACGAGCAGCTCGTCTTTCGACCAGAACCCGGCGAGGGGGAAGATCCCGGCGAGCGCGAGCGAGCCGATCATCATCGTCCAGAACGTGATCGGCATCGACTTCCGCAGCCCGCCCATATCGCTCATGTTGTTCGAATGCACGGCATGGATCACCGAGCCCGCCCCGAGGAAG
>JAOUEA010000158.1 GCA_029858935.1 Actinomycetota bacterium | reverse complement strand
GTGGTGGAACCCGACGCCTTCGATGCGTGGCTCTCGGACGCCGCCGCGAACACAGGGGGGGCAGCGTGAGCGTCACGACCGAGCGTCCGGCCGCCTCGTCGGCACCCGCGGGGCGGCCCGACAACGGACCGGTGGCGTGGATCACCACCACCGACCACAAGAAGATCGGCGTGCTCTACTGCGTCACCGCGTTCGCGTTCTTCTTGATCGGCGGAGCGCTCGCCGGTGCCATGCGCGCCGAGCTCGCCGACACCGGCAGCCAGCTGGTCGGTCCGCAGTCGTACAACACGCTGTTCACCGTGCACGGCATCATCATGATCTTCCTGTTCGTGGCACCGTTCGGCATCGGCCTGGCCAACTACCTGATCCCCCTGCAGATCGGAGCGCCCGACATGGCGTTCCCGCGGCTGAACGCCATGTCGTACTGGTTCTTCGCGGGCGGAGGTCTGCTCGTGCTGCTGAGCTCGTTCGCCACCGACGCCGGAGGAGTCGCGACGGGCTGGTACCTCTACCCGCCGCTGTCGGGGCCGCGGTACTCCCCCGGCGTGGGTCCGGATCTGCTCATCTTGGGGCTCGCGCTCGTCGCGATCTCGACACTGATGTCGGGCGTGAACGTGATCACGACGACCTTCCTGATGCGCGCGCCGGGCATGACGATGTGGCGCCTACCCGTGTTCACGTGGAACGCGGTCGTGACCGCGGTGCTCGGACTCGTCGCGTTCCCGCCGGCGGTCGCAGCCTTCGTGTTGCTGCTCTTCGACCGCCGTCTCGGCGGCCAGGCCTTCGACCCGGCCGGCGGCGGCGATCCGATCGTGTACCAACACCTGTTCTGGTTCCTCGGCCACCCCGAGGTCTACATCCTGATCCTGCCGTTCTTCGGCGTGATCACAGAGATCATCCCCGTCTTCAGTCGAAAACCACTCTTCGGGTATACCGGCTTCCTCTTGGCGACCCTCACGATCGGCGCGCTGTCGACGGGTGTCTGGGCCCATCACATGTTCACCACCGGGGTCGTCGACAACCCGTTCTTCTCGGCGATGACCTTCATGATCGCCGTGCCCACGGGCGTGAAGTTCTTCAACTGGATCGGCACGATGTGGGGAGGCAAGATCTCGTTCCGAGTGCCGATGCTGTTCTCGATCGGGTTCCTGCTGAACTTCCTGATCGGCGGGGTGACGGGCGTCATGCTCGCGAGCGCTCCGCTCGACTTCCAGCTCGCCGATTCGTACTTCCTCGTGTCGCACTTCCACTACACGATGATGGGCGGCTCGGTCTTCGGCATCTTCGCCGCGATCTATTTCTGGTGGCCGAAGGCGTTCGGGTTCCGGCTCTCCGAGCGGCTCGGTCGCGGCGTCTTCTCGTTGATGTTCGTGGGCTTCAACCTCACGTTCTGGCCGCAGTTCGTGGTCGGCCTGCGCGGTATGCCGCGTCGCATCGTGGACTACGCACCCGGGCTCGGCTGGGACACGCCCAACCTAGTGTCGTCGCTGGGCGTCGTCGTGCTTTCGGCCGGCGTGCTGCTGTTCCTGGTCGACGTTTCCACGTCGAGGCGCCGCCGCACGCCGGCCGGCGACGACCCGTGGGGTGGGTACTCGCTCGAATGGGCCACGTCGTCACCGCCGCCCGAGCACAACTTCTCGTCACTGCCGCGCATCCGCTCGGAACGCCCAGCCTTCGACACGCACCACCCCGAGCTCGCGATCGGTCCGGTGACGGCCCCTCCCCCGGAGCCGACATGAGGTTCGCACTGCGGTACCTGTGGGCCTACTCGGCGTTCGGACTCGGGCTGGGCACCGTGTACTACGCGCTCACCCAGGAGTGGGTCGGCTCGATCGCCCTGTGGTTCCTCGGGCTGATGCCGGCGATCGTGGCCCTGTGGTGGGCGCGGCACGGGCCGTCGCCTGCGGTTCGGGAGGCAGACGATCCCGAGGCAGATCCCGCCGCATCGGCCGGCGCGTCGCTCGGTTCGTTCCCGATGGCCACGGCATGGCCCGCGCTCCTCGTCGCGGGCGTGATCGTGATCGGAGCCTCGCTCGTCTACGGATTGATCCTGCTGCCGGTGGGCGCGGCGATGCTCGTGTGGGCGGTCGTCGGGCTGGCTCGCGAGAGCCGGGGGTAGTGGCTCAGGCGCGCACGCAGCGCCACACGCGCAGATCCCACAGCAGCCTGCTGCCGCGCTGGTGCAGCTTCAGAAGGCCTTCCTTCATGAGGCGCGCGGTCGCCGTGGCCTTGGCCACGAGATCGGGGAGCGGGAACGTGCGCTCCAGTACCGGCTCGATGTTGTCGCCGAACACCCGGCGAGCGGCGGCGAGGATCGCGTTCTCGTCCTGCAGCGTGCCGGTCGGCAGGTACAGACGGCCGCCGGGGGCGAGCGTATCGCCGATCGTTTCGAGCAGCTTCCTCGGAAGCTCGGCTCCCGTCGGTCCGCCCGCTGGCACGTCCTGGAACCAGCCGGTGACCGCGGCGAGGTCGTCGGGAATGCCCGAGACGTCGCCGATCAAGACCGTGGCACGCACGTCGCGCACGGGTTCGAGCAGGTCGCCTTGGCGGAACTCGCACACGTCGCTCAACCCCAGACGCTCGGCGTTGCATACGGCCATCTCGATCGCCGGACGCGACAGATCGCACCCGTACACCCTCTTCGCACCGAGGTGGGCGGCCACGAACGCGAGCACGCCGCTTCCACACCCCACGTCGATCACGGTGTCATCGGGGCCGATCTCGAGGGCCTCGGCGAGCGTCCTGCTCGTGCTCGTCGGGGAAAACACCCCGGGACGCACGAGCAGCGAGAAGGGACCGGTGCGGCCCTTCCACTCGATCTCGCTGGTCTCGACCTGGCCCATCTGGTCGCACAGGCTACACGGCCCCGCTGGACGCCGCTAGACGACGGGGGGGTCGAAGGTCACGTCTTCGGCGGGCACCATGTCCCCCGCCTCGACGGCCGCTGCGTCGGCCTCGAGCTTGTCGTGCAGCGCCCCGGTGGCGATGCCGTGATGCCCTTCGGGGTACTGCTTCACGCGGCGCGAGGCCCGGCGCAGCAGCGTCTTCGCACCATGGGCGTTCCCGCGGAGCAGGTGCACGTAGCCGGCGCCCATCTGCGACAGGCCCTTGAAGAACTCCGCGTCGTCGGTGCCGCGCGCCTGCTTCCACGCCGTTTCCCATGCCTCGTGGGCAGGGAAGAAGCGCCGCGCTCGCATGTGCTCTCGCCCGACCTCATGGTTCTGCTCGAGGGTCATCGAGTCGTAATCCTCGAGCTCGAGCTCGTTCGTGGCGCCCCAGTCCATCGGGCGCCCGAGCCGGTCGCGCGGACGCTCCGGCTTGCGTCGCGTCGGACTAGGCACCCCCGTCTTGCCGGTCGCCTCGTTGAGATCGCGCATACTCTCCATGCTACCCGGGCCTCCACCGTCGCTCGGAGCGGCCCTCGCAGGGGCGTGCTGCGCTAGCGTTCCCGGCGTGGAACGGTTCGACGTGATCGTCGTGGGCGGCGGCGCCATGGGCACCGCCGCGGCACGCCAGCTTGCAGGGCGCGGCCGGAGCACCATGCTCCTCGAGCGATTCACGATCGGACATGCGAACGGCAGCTCGGGGGGGCCGACCCGCATCTTCCGCTACGCCTACCACCGAGCCGACTACGTGCGCCTGGCCATGGCCGCCCGCGAGGCGTGGCATGAGCTCGAGGATGCCTCGGGCGAGCGGCTCCTGCAGGTCACCGGCGTGCTCGATCCCGGCCCGGAAGGGCTGCGCCGGGCGGACCTCCTCGACGCCGCCGGCGTGGCGAACGAGCGCATGCGTGGCGCCGAGGCGAGGCAGCGATGGCCGGGACTGCACCTTGCTGCCGGCGCCGACGTCGTGTTCCAGCCCGATGCGGGCGTGCTGCACGCTGCATCTGCGGTGATCGCGCAAGCTGCGCTCGCCGACGCGGCAGGCGCGACCCTTCGGCAGGAAACCACGGTGACCGAGATCCGACCGGGCGTCGACGACGTCGAGGTGCGCACGAGCGACGGCGAATCGTTCGTCGCCGACGTCGCGATCGTCGCCGCGGGCGCGTGGGCGGGCCCGTTGCTCGCGGCCGCGGGCATCCACATCTCGCTTCGACCGAGCCTGGAGCAATCGACGTACTTCGCACTCGACCGCCCCGACCCGCCGTTGCCGGCAATGATCGACTGGCTCGAGGACGCCACCCAGCCGCCCTACCTCGTGCCCAACCCATGGGAACCGGGCGCGTTCAAGGTGGGCCTGCACATGGCCGGCCCGGTCACCGACCCCGACACTCGCACGTTCGACGCCGACCCATCGCGAGTCGATCGAGTCGTCGAGTACGTGACCTCCCACGTCCCGGACGCACGGGCAACGGGACGAACCGACACATGCCTCTACACGATCACTCCCGACGAGGATTTCGTGCTCGACCGCGTCGGACCGATCGTGGTCGCGTCGCCGTGTAGCGGCCACGGCTTCAAGTTCGCGCCGCTGTTCGGGGGCGCGCTGGCCGACCTGGCGGGCGGGGTGGAACCCCCGTTCGATCGGTCCGCCTTCCGCATCGACCGCCCCGGACTGGCCGTCGGCTAGCGCGACTATGCTCGGAGCGTGACCGATCCCTCGATGCCCGCCGAGTACGCACGAACGAAGCGCATGCTCCCGGAGTTGCTGGCGACCCGGCGCCGCCTGCGCCAACGCAGCGAACCGCTCGTGCCACATCGCGGCCCGGTCGAGGGCGAACAACGACCGGGATCGGGGAAGTCGGGCACCTTCCGGGCGGCGATCTTCGGCGTGAACGACGGCCTCGTATCGAACTCCGCCCTCATCATGGGGTTCGCAGGTGCCGACCAGCCCCGCTCGGTGATCTTGCTGGCGGGCATCTCGGGACTCCTCGCCGGCGCGTTCTCCATGGCTGCCGGCGAGTACGTCTCGATGCGGTCGCAGCGCGAAGTACTCGAACGCATGCTCCATCTCGAAGCACACGAGCTCGGCAGCGATCCCGAAGGCGAACTGGCCGAGCTGGCCGCGATCTACGAGGACAAGGGCGTTCCGAAGGAGCTCGCCGGCGCGCTGGCGACCGAGTTGTCGAGAGATCCGGCGACGGCGCTCGACACCCACGCCCGCGAGGAGCTGGGCATCGACCCCGACGAGGGCCTCGGCTCGCCGTGGGGCGCCGCCGCGTCGTCGTTCGTGACATTCGCGATCGGCGCGCTGGTGCCGCTCGCGCCGTTCCTGTTCGCGTCGGGCACCGTGGGCGTGGTCACGTCGGCGCTGGCCACCGGCCTCGCGTTGCTGGCCGTCGGTGTCTTGACCGCGCGCGTCACGGGCCGCTCGCCCGTCATGTCGGGGTTCCGGATGCTCGCGATCGGTGGCGCTGCTGCTGCAGTGACCTATGTAATCGGACTCG
>JAOUEA010000157.1 GCA_029858935.1 Actinomycetota bacterium | reverse complement strand
AGGCCGGTCGGGCTCTTGCCGCTAGGGTGCAGCCGCTCGACCAACGGCACGGCGAAGGCCAGTGTCTTGCCCGAGCCCGTTCGCGAACGCGCCAGGACGTCGCGTCCGGCGAGTGCATCCGGGAGCACGAGCGTCTGGATCGCAAAGGCTCGCTCGATGCCGCGCATGCGCAGCGCTTGGGCGATGGGCTCCGAGACGCCGAGTGATCGGAAGCTTCGTTGCTCTTGATCGAGTGGTCTCGCGGTCGCTTCGTTGGTTCGCATGATTCGGGTGTGTCCCTCCTGGTCGGTTCGGTGCGCGTCGAGGGCAGGCGCCTCTGCGCAGGGAACGCCCAGAAAGGGCGGAGCGTGCGAAGTTTCGCGAGACATCGTCGCGCGCGCGTCTCATCCGAGATCGGCGCGGTCAGCCTCCAAGGATACGCCATGCAGCCTGTCCCTGGCCGAACCGACCCGGTCACGAGCTCGAACGTCCCTCGATTCACCGGTCCTCCACCCGAGAGCTGACCGGGGAGATCGCGTGGTCCCGTGGTCCCGCGAGCGCCGGGTCGTGCGGCACCTGGCGCTACGCCACCGAAGCCCCACCGTGGCCTCAGGAGGCGAGACTTCATGGCCAACTGGGAGGGCTTCGTGAAGTGTCCGGGGTGTGGGTACGACTTGGCGACCGGTGAGGGCGAGCGATCCTGCTCGTGGGGCGACTGCCCGTACCTCCCCGAAGAACTCGACGTGTTCTGCCCCAACTGCAGATTCAACTTCATGACGGGCGAAGGGAACGCGCTCTGCGAGCACCCCGGCAGCTGCGAGTATGCAGCCGAGGCGAGATCGCACGTCGTGAACCTCAAGACTTGGGTGGCCGCGCACTCCGAGTGACTCGTCGCTCCGTGAGGCGGCCGGCCCGTCCCGTCACGATGCGTACACCGGGTCCCAGATCGCCGCGTCGACGGCGCGTTCGATCTCGTCGTCGGTGTCGCCTCGGCCGAGTCCCCGATCCCGAGCGCGCTGCGCAACACGGATCGCGATGGAGCGCGAGACCCGTCTCAAAGCGCCCTGCGGCGGGTACAGCGCTCCGTTGGCGAGCCGGTCGCCGTCCACGCACCTCGAGAGCTCCTCGGCGGCGACCATGAACATGTCATCGGTGACCTCTCGCGTCTCGCTCACGATCGCCCCGAGTCCGATCCCTGGGAAGACGAATGCGTTGTTCGCCTGACCGATCAGGTGCGTGCGACCGTCGCGTTCGACGGGATCGAATGGACTTCCGGTCGCGACGAGGGCCCGGCCGCCTGTCCACTCGATCGCCTTCGCCGGTTCCACCTCGGTCTTCGAGGTTGGGTTCGACAGCGGCAGGATCACCGGGATCCGGGCGTGTTCGGCCATCGCACGGATCGCCCCTTCCGGGAAGGCATCTCGCGTTCCGCTGGTACCCACCAGCACCGTCGGGCGCACGTGGCGGACGACGGTCTCGAGGTCGATGCGATCTGACGTTTCGACGTCGGCGAAGCCATGGAACGCGAGCGTTTCGTGGTCGAGCGCGAACTCGCGCTTGTCGTCGTCGAGTGGGTGCCGAGCGTCGAACGTGAGGCCATTCGAGTCGAGCATCGCGATCGCACGGCGGACCGTGTCGTCGTTGGCGCCCTGCTGACGCATGGCCATCCGAACGAGCCGCGCGATGCCGATGCCGGCGGCGCCGGCACCGAGGAACACGAAGCGCTGTTCGCTCATCGACTCGTTGAGAAGGCGGAGGGCACTCAGGATGCCCGCAACCACGACGCTCGAGGTTCCCTGGATATCGTCGTTGAAGCTCGCGATGCGGTGGCGGTACCGGTCGAGCAGCCGGATCGCGTTGTGCTGCTTGAAGTCCTCCCACTGCAGCAGAGCATGGGGGAAGACGTCGAGGATCGCCTGCACGAACGCCTCGATGAAGCCGTCGTACGGCTCGCCACGCAGGCGGGGGTGACGCCAGCCGAGGTAGAGAGGATCGTCGAGCAGCGACTGGTTGTCGGTGCCGACGTCGAGTGACACGGGAAGTGTGAGTGCCGGATGGATCCCGGCCCCCGCGGTGTAGAGGGCGAGTTTGCCGACCGGGATCCCCATGCCGCCGGCTCCGAGATCGCCGAGTCCCAGGATCCGCTCGTTGTCGGTTGCCACGATCAGTCGCACGTCGTCGTGGCGGGCGTTCCCGAGCATGGCCGGGATGTGGTCGATGTCGTCTGGTGTGATCCAGAGCCCGCGCGGTCGCCGCAAGATGTGGCTGAATTCCTGACACGCGCGACCGACGACCGGTGTGTAGACGATCGGCATCAACTCCTCGAGGTTGTCCACGAGCACGCGGTAGTAGAGGGTCTCGTTCCGGTCATGCAGCGACGCGAGGCCGATGAAGCGCTCGAGGTCGTCGCTCTTGCGCCGCAGATGCTCCATCTCCAGGGCAGCCTGGTCGTCGATCGTCGTCACCCGCCGGGGCAACAGCCCCACGAGGCCGTACCGTTCGCGCTCGGCGTCGGTGAACGCCGTGTCCTTGTTCAGCAGCGGGTGTTCGAGGAGTTCGATGCCGGTTGGCAACGGCGACGGTGGAAGCGCGATCTCCGTCTCGTCGATCGTGTCCTTGAGCATGGTCCCCACCCTCCAACCTTCGCCGGCGAGCCCTGTTGCTCTTCCTCCAGCATGGAGACGGGGCCTGTGACCGCGCATGGTCGGTCGGCCCGCCCCACGGGGGCCGGATGCCGGGCGGGTGGACGCTCCATTCCCACGGGGCCCGAGGGGAGTCAGTAGATGAACCCGAACCAGGGCGAGGGGTGCCAGGCGAACATCGCGTCGGCGCGAGCAAGCGCGCCTTGCGTGAGCTCGCGCACCTGGTGTGCCCTCTCGAGCTGCGAGAACGAGTTGCCGCCGAGGTAGGCAGCGCCGAGCGCAGCGACGCTGCACACGACGTCGGCGTCGGCATCGACGCGCTCGCACGTCGCCTCACCACCGTCGACCGACAACGAGTAGCAGCCCGATGATTCGGGCCGGAAGGTGTCGTCGATCTCGAAGACGAGCCGCCCCTCGCCGGAGTACGTTCGGCCTGAGAGCGCGGTCGCGACGTCGAGCACCCTGAGCCATAGACCATCGGCGATCCTGGCGTTGAGTCGCCTCGGCTCGGCGGCGAGCCACAGCAGTTCGTCGTCGACCGGACGATCCCACGCCTTCACGGTGGCCACGAGGTCGACGTCGAACAGATATCGCCACAGCGAGGCGGTCGCCTCGGGCGTCATGGCGATGAGGTCGCGCACGTGCAGCTCGTTGGTCGGCACGCTGTGGATCCATTCGTGCTTGACCGTGTAGACGGCGTAGCCGTCGATCGAGCCCTCGTCGTCCTCGTGGAGCACGAAGAAACGAGGCTCGTCTTCGTCACGCTTCCGTTCGTGCCACAACAGGGTCCACCAGCGGTCGTCCAGCGCGATCATGCCGGGTCGGGTCTCGGCGACCGCGTCGTAGACGGGGCGCATGGGCCCCAGCGCCCGATCGCGCGTCACCGTGCGGAGCCGCCCGGTGAGACCGATCTCGGGAACGAACGCCGAACGATCGGCCGCGGCATCGATCTCCGTGCACCAGGAGGCCAGGCCGAAGCCGAAGCGTCCGTAGATCAGTGATTCCGAAGCCCACAGGTAGACGAGTGACTCGTCGCGTTCGACCGCCTGGTCCAGCAGGGTGCCGATCAGATGGGTGTTGATGCCACGCCGTCGATGCGACGGCAGCACCCCGACGGCCGTGATGCCCGATGCGGGCAGCGCGCCGCCTGGCACCGTGAGTTCGGTCGTGCACGCGGCGGCCGTGCCCACGATCTCGTCGCCATCGAGCGCAACGAACGAGCGGTCGGGTTCGGCGACCATGCGCTCGCGCTCGAGGTCATCTTCGCGGTACTGCCCGTGGAACGCGCGCTCCACCGCCCGCAGGAACGCCTCGAGCTCTTCCGGCTCGATCGAGCGTATGGCGATCTCGTCCATGGCGGGACGAAGCCTAGCGGACGGCCCGTGACCGCTCGTGCGGTCTCCACCGACGATCGACCGGTGACGCTGGTCCTACTCGGGACCGGGTACCGGGGGACTGGGATCGCGACGTCCGGCGCATATACAGCGAACCGTCGCTCCTCGACACTGCATCGCATGAACGATCCGGTTCCTTTCTGCGAAGAGTGCGGTCGCGTCGGCGCGACCCTCACCGGGGTCCACCCCGCTGACGCGGGCATCGTTCGATGGACCTTGTATCGGTGCGGTCATGTGACGACGGAGATCCAGCTCGACTCGTCGGCCTCGGACGCCGAACTCGACGATCGTCCGGACACCACCTCGACGGTCTCCGCCGGGCAGTGAGCTTCCCGGTTCCGACCTGGGTTCAGGCCAGCCTCACGAGTCGGTTCAGGGCCCGCCGAGCGAGGGGTGTGTAGGCGATAACCAGCGGTGCGGGCCCATCGATCTCGATGGCCGCCACCCCATCGGCTCCCTCGTGGGCGATGGTGAGTCGCGCCGGGCCGACTTGCACCTTCCATGTCCATCGCTGCTCGGCTCGATCGATGCAGGTGACCTCGAACCGAGCGCTCGTTCCGAGCGGTCCCGCCACGACCCCGCGCATGCCGTCTTCGAGCGGCCCCGCGGGCTCGACGCCGCGGATGTGGGGCGCCCACTCCGTCCAGCGAGAAGTGTCCTCGTACGCCGACCACATGGTCATCGCGGTGGCCGGTCCTCGAGCCTGCACCCGTCGTCGCACGGTCGAACATTAGCTCCCACAGGAGGGCAGAACCTATGCACCCTGGCGCGACTACCCCGAACTGCTGCATTGGCTTCGTAGGGTTTCGAGCAGAGCGGAAGGAGCACGTATGCATCTCGGTGCGAAGAAGGCGATCCTCATCATCCTGGCGGCGGCGTTCATCTCGTTCCTGCTGTCGGTGTCCCTGTGGTTCGGCGTGATCGGTGAGCAAGATCGCGAGCTCGGGTTGTTCGTCGGGCTATGGGTGCCCTCGATCCTTGCCCTCGGAGCCTTGCTCAGCCCTCGTGGGGGCTCCAGATGAGCCCGCTGCTCGCCGTGAGTGACGGGGTGATCTTCGCGATCGGCAGCGTGGTCTTCATCGCCGTGTTCACCGCGGCGCTCGGACTGGCGTACGCTCGTTTCGCCGAGCTCGGTGAGGACGACCTCAGGGCGAGGTAACGGTCAACGGGGTGGATCGTGCGCTCGACGCCCGGGTAGCACGGTTCGCTCAAGCGTGGTAGGCATCGATCTTCGAGAGGAGTCGTCGTCGTTCTCTCGAACGAGTGCGGGGAAGAGCGTGTTCGTTGCCGGCCCGGCGTTTCGAGCGCGCCCGGATCGAGGGGGTCATTCGATGATCGCGAGCGATCCATACATGGTCGCGTTCCGGATCGTGCACATCCTGGCCGGCGTCGGGTGGGTCGGGTCGGTGTTCCTGTTCGTCGTGTACGTGCAGCCGAGCGCCGCCGCGATCGCA
>JAOUEA010000016.1 GCA_029858935.1 Actinomycetota bacterium | reverse complement strand
ACCTGGAGCTCGGCGCGGATCTCGCGCGCCCGAGCGTCGGCCTCCTTCGCGGTGTGGATCACCGAGGGACCGACCAGCACGCCGTCAGGTGTCACGAAGGAGGCACCTGCGTGCCGCCGCTGTTTCTCGGCCGCCTCCTCGACGGAGGTGGCGAGGTAGACGTCGCGCAGAACGGTGCTGGCGATGCCCCGGGCGGCGGGCTCTGCCTCGGTCGCCGCCAACAGCTTGCGTTCTCCGGTGAGTCCGAGCGGCACCGGCCCACCCGACGAGATCGCGAGGATCGCGCCATCGCCCTTGGGCGCGTCGGCGATCGCCCGCTCGCCGTCGTCGTAGACGACCGCGTCGGCCAGTGGACCGAGCGCCGCGACGAGCGCCCGCTCGAGGCCGGGCTCGGCTCTGACGAGGTCCTTGAGCAGACCGACAGCCCGCCCCTTGTGGCGGGTCAGGAAGCGGGAGCCCGCGGTCTCCTCGATATCCTGGCGCCTGGCTTCGAGGAGGTCGCGCCGCGACTCGTGGCGACGCCGTACGTCGTCGAGCTCCTCGATCTTGTCGCTCAGGCGTCTGCGTTCAGCCTCGAGCGCGACCCGTTTCTCGTTCATCGGTGCGGATTGATCATCGAACGTCTCGATCTCCGCCTCGAGCCCCACCCGCTCGGCGTCGACCTCCGCGATGCGCTCCCGCACCGACCGCAACGACACGCCGAGCCGCTCCCGTTCCCGCTCGCTCGAGCCCAGCGAGCGCTCGATCGCCTCGACCTCGGCGCGGCGGCCAGCAGCTTCCTCGCCGATCCGGCGACGCACGTCCTCGATGCGGCGTCGTTCCTGCTCGGCCTCGCGGAACTCCTGCTCCGCGGCTTCGAGCTCACGCTCCGTTTGTTCGAGCTCGCCGGCGAGGGTGGCGAGCTCGGTCTCCAGGCGGGCGATCTCGGCGTCGAGCGCGTCGACCCTGGCGACCCGGGTGGCGTGCGAGGCGAGGCCCTCGCGTGCAGCGCCCTCATGCTCCACCGCTTCGCGGAACGCCTGCTCGGCCCGTCGTCGGTCCTCAGCCGTCGATCGGAACGCCAGTTCGGCGTCGGCGAGGGCGGTCGAGGCGACGGCCCGAGCGTCAGCCGCCTCGAGCACACGCGAATCGAGTGCGTCGAGGCGCGCTCGGGCGGCGGTACGTTCATCGAGTCCGCGTTGCCAGCCCTCGGCTCGACGCTCGCGCTCGCGCACCAAGGCCCTGAGTCGCGCGGCCGCGAGCTTGCGCGCCAGCGCCTCGGCCTCCTCGGAGAGGCGCTCGTGCTTCTTGGCCATCTCGGCCTGCTGCTGGAGCGGTTTCAGCTGGCGTCGGAGCTCCGCGAGGACGTCGGCGAGACGGAGCAGATCTTGATCGAGGTTCGAGAGCTTGCGTTCGGCGCGCTCCTTCCGGCGTCGGTGTTTCGCGACGCCGGCCGCCTCCTCGATGTACTTGCGGCGATCCTCGGGCTTGGAGAGCAGCACCTCTTCGAGCTGACCCTGGCCCACCACGGTGTGCAGGGCGCGGCCGATACCGGTCTCACTCAGCAGTTCCTGCACATCGAGCAGGCGGACGACCTGTCCGTTGATGCGGTACTCGGAGTCTCCCGAACGGAAGATCGTGCGCGCGACTTCGATCTCACTCAGTGGCACCGGGATCTTCCCGGCCGAGTTGTCGATCACGAGCTTCACCTCGGCCATGCCGAGAGCCGCTCGCGAGGGAGTCCCGGCGAAGATCACGTCGGCCATCTGGCCGCCACGAAGCGACCGCGCTCCCTGCTCTCCGAGCACCCAGCTGATCGCGTCGACCAGGTTCGATTTCCCGGAGCCATTCGGGCCCACGATCACCGACACGCCGGGGATGAACTCGAGCACCGTCTTGTCCGCGAACGACTTGAACCCGCGGATCGTGATCGACCGGAGGAACATGTGGCCGGATGCTAACAGGCCTGTGATTCGGGGTGGTGGAGCGTCAGTGCGTCACCCTGAACTCGCGTTCTCCCAGCGGCGACACCTCTCGAACGTCGAGCCGATCAACCGTTGCCAAAGGCGGTCCACCGGCGCACCAGTCGAGCATCGCCGCCACCGAGCCCGGATCTCCTTCGAACTCGGCCTCCACGTGACCGTCGAGGGTGTTGCGGACCCATCCCCCGAGATCCAGGATCCGGGCGCGCTCGACACACGACGCTCGGAAGAAGACGCCTTGCACGCGACCACGGACCTCGACATGCACTCGTCGCATGCCTCCATGGTGCCATCGGGGGGGTCACCGGGTTCGATAGGCTGAGCGAGATGGTCGCCTACGACGCTCGGACGGCCCTGATCGTCGTCGATGTGCAACACGATTTCGCCGATCCATCGGGCAGCCTCTACGTCACGGGCGGCGAACAGATCGTGCCGTTGGTGAATGCCGAGGTGGAACGGGCTCGCGAGGCGGGGGCGCTCGTCGTCTACACCCAGGATTGGCATCCGGAGCGCACGCCACATTTCCAAACCGACGGGGGCATCTGGCCCGTGCATTGCGTCGCGTCGACTCCCGGCGCCGAGTTGCACCCGGACCTGCTCGTGACCGGCCACGAGATCGTTCGCAAGGGCCACGACGGGCGCGACGGCTACTCGGGATTCAGCGTCCGCGATCCGATCTCCGGCGAGCGGGGAGACACTGTGCTGCACGAGTTGCTCACCGGCAAGGGCATCGAGCGCCTCGCGATCTGCGGGCTGGCGACCGACTACTGCGTGGTCGAGACCGTCCTCGATGCGCGCATGCTGGGCTACCCGGTCGAGGTGTTGACCGACGCCATGCGAGCCGTGGAGCTCCACGCTGGGGACGGTGCCGCCGCCATGGCCCGCATGCGGGACGCCGGCGCCGATCTCGTCTAGGTGGGGGCCGTCGATCAACTCTGGCACTGCGGACAGTAGTACGACGTGCGCTGCGAGATCCTCACGCTCTCGATCGGCGTGCGGCAGCGGCGGCACGGCAGTCCAAGGCGTCCATACACCTTGAGCTCCTCACCGTATCCGCCGGGGTCCCCGAATAGGTCGACGTAGGCTTCGTCCTCCAGCGTCGTCCCGCGGAGCTTGATGGCTTCCTGCAAGACCTCTTGGATCGCTCGGTAGAGACGGCGGACTTCCTGGGATGACAGCGCGTCACTCATGCGGTCGTATCGGATGCCGGAGTGGAACAACACCTCGTCGGAGTAGATGTTGCCGAGCCCCGAGATGAACTTCTGGTCCATCAGGAGCTGCTTCATCTTTGACGCGCGGTCGGCGAGCAGGTACTGGAACGTCGGCCATGTGAACACCTGGTCGAGCGGGTCGATCGCCAGGTGCTGAAGCTCCTTGACCTTGCCGAGATCGTCGCCGGCCGTCACGAAGAGCTCGCCGAAGGTGCGCGGATCGACGAAGCGGAGGTCGCCGCGCTGGGCGAACGTCAAGAGCACATGTGTATGCGGCGGCAGTGCTACCCGCCCGGTTCCCCGCTGGAACTGGCCGCTCATGCCGAAGTGCACGACCAGCACGTCGCCAGAATCCAACGTGACGAGGATGTACTTCCCTCGCCGCTCGACCTTGGCGATCTTCCGGCCCACGAGCCGTGACGTGAAGTCCTTGCGGGTCTTGTGGCGACGGATCGAGCGCATCGCATTCTTCGAGCTCTTGACCTCGGCCTTCTTGATGCGCAGGCCGACGACGTCCTTCTCGAGATCGCGGCGCATCACTTCGACTTCAGGCAGCTCCACCCTCGTCCCCCCTCATGAAGCCTCCGAACCCGGCGCCAGGCGCTCGGAGATGCGCTCGAACGCCTGAGCGGCTGCACGCTGCTCAGCCTCCTTCTTCGACCGGCCGATGCCGGTACCCATCGGCTCGCCGCCCAGATGCACGGTGGCCGTGAACTCCTTCTCGTGGTCGGGACCCCGTTCCTCGAGGCGGTACTCGGGGATCGACCTCAGGGCTTGCGAGGCGAGTTCCTGCAAGATCGTCTTGTAGTCGCGATCGCCTTCCCCGCGGACGTACGCCTCCATACGCGGGCGGAACAGCCGTTCGAGCAGCTCGGTGACGACCTCGAGCCCTCGATCGAGGTAGACGGCCCCGAACACGGCCTCCAGGGCATCGGCGAGGATCGAGGGTTTGTCGCGCCCGCCGCTCTGTTCCTCGCCCTTGCCGAGGAGCACGACGTCCCCCAGGTGCAACGAGCGCGCCACCTCGGCGAGCGCGCCCATGTTCACGATCGCCGCCCGAAGCTTCGCGAGCGACCCCTCCGGCATGTCGGGATACTCGGCGTAGGCCATGTCGGTGACCACGAGCCCGAGCACCGAGTCGCCGAGGAACTCCAGCCGTTCATTCGTCACCGTGAGACCCCGCTCGAAGGCGAAGGATCGGTGGGTGAGGGCGGCCTCACGCAGCGAGGGGTCGGAGAAGTCGACCCCGAGGGCAGCATCGAGCGATTCGAGCGGCTCGGTCGCTGCCGCACCGGCGACAGGCACGGGCCCGGCCTCGGACCGGGCATGGATCTGCGCGTCCGCCACGGCGTCTTACTCGACCTCGACCGCCTGCCGGCCGGCGTAGTAGCCGCAGTTGCCGCAGACCCGGTGCGAGAGCTTCGGCTGCTTGCACTGCGGGCACTCGGAAAAGGCCGGCGCGGTCGACTTCCAGTTCGCTGCCCGCTTGTGACCGCGCGACTTGCTCTGCTTCTTCTTGGGTACCGCCATCGTGTCGCTCCTTCGTCTCGTAGATCCGTGCCACTAGTTGTCTTCGAGCACCAGCCGATCGAGCGCCGCCCAGCGTGGGTCGACCTCGGCGTGGCCCGGGCATTCGTCGGCGTTCTTGTCGCCGCCGCAGACGGGGCACAGGCCCTGACAGTCCGGACGGCACAGCGGGGAGAAAGGAAGCTCGACGCCGACTGCATCGCGAACCATCTGGCCGGGATCGAGCATGCCTTCCGGGTCGAGCGGGTAGTCGTCGGTGTCGGGTTCGGGATCGATCACGAACATCTCGTGCACCGACACGTCGAACGGCTGGTCGAACTCCTTCAGACAGCTGGCGCATCGAAGGGCGAACGTGCCCCGAAGGGTGCCCGAGACCAGGATGCCTTCGACGAGCGATTCGAGCAGGAGGTCGACATCGACCGGCTGATCATCGCGAACGCCCGCCAGCTCGGTCTGCAGCTCGTCGACGGGCGCGGCCACCTTGTGGAGTTTGGACGTCCCGGGCCGGCCGAACAGATCCCGAACGTCGATGGGCTCGATCAACGTTCCTCCTCGTCGAACAGCGGGGTTTCCTCCCGGTCGCCCGAGACGTCGCTGTGAGCCTCCTCGACGTCGGGGCGGGCGAGTGCCTGTGCGGCCACGGTGCCAGGAGCCCGAAGCTTCTCCCGCCCGAGTTCGACCTGATCGAGGGTCTTGGCGATGGAACGCACCGACGCCTGCGAGTCCTCGAGTACGCGACGCAGAGCGGTTTCGAATTGCGCGAGCTTGGCGTCGACGTACTCCTCGGCCTCGCGACGCATCGCACGGCTCTGACCTTCGGCCTCACCGACCAGGCGCTCGGCCTCATCGGTGGCCCGGGCGATGACTTCCTCCTGACGAGCCATCTTCAGCTGCTCCTCGCGGGCGAGCGCCACGATGCCGTCGGCGTCCACGCGCGCCTTCGACATCAGGTCCTCTCGGTCCCGCACGATCCACCGAGCTTGCTTGATCTCGTCGGGCAACGCTTCCTGCATCTCCGCGATCATCTCGAGGACCTCGTCGCGGTTCACGAGCACGGAAGACGACAACGGCATCGCCTTCGCCTCGCGGACCATCTCGTCGAGCTGCGCCAAGCGGGCGGTGATGTCCATCAGCGATCACCGCCCGTCGGTCCGAGCCGTTCGCGGAGCTGGGCACGCACCTCTTCGGGCACCAATCCATCGACGTCGCCACCGAACCGAGCGACCTCTTTCACGAGAGACGAGGACAAGAACGACCACGAAGGGTTGGTCGGCATGAACAGGGTCTCGACCGCACCCAGCCGATGATTCATCTGCGCCATCTGGATCTCGAACTCGTAGTCGGTGACGGCCCGGAGGCCCTTCACGATCACGACCTGGGGTCGCTCGCGGGCGAAGTCCACCAGCAGGCCGGAGAAGGCGGCCACCTCGACCCCGGGGATGCCGGAGCATGCCTTCTCGAGCATCGCGACGCGCTCTTCGAGGCTGAACATCGGTTGTTTGGAGGGGTTCTCGAGCACCGCCACCACGACTGCCTCGAACGTCTGACTCGCACGTTCGATGATGTCGAGATGGCCGTTGGTGACGGGATCGAACGTCCCCGGGCACAGGGCGGTCAGGCCCATGGAACCTCCATGGTCTCCTCGGCAGGTTTCGTCGGTCAGGGTCACCCTGGTCGAACCACGTCGGCGTGATCGTGTGGCCGCTGGCCAGGTTCTCAGGCAGATCCTCTCGGCCGGAACAACATCACGAGGCTGTCGCCGTAGCGGAGCCGCCTCGCGAGCGCCCAGTGTAGCGGAATGACAGGCGTGGAACTCTTGTGACCCCTGGTCAGGACGACGGTCCAAGCATCGTCTCGCAGCCATCCTCCGGCCAACCTCTGAAGGGCATCGTCGAGCTCCGGAGGCCCCAGATCGTACGGAGGATCGCAGATCACCAGGTCGTAGGGCCCCCCGGGACGGTCGTCCCTCGCCAAGAACCGTGTCACCGAGCTTGGAAAGACCTCCCCACGATGCCCGAGCTTCGTCGCCACGAGATTCCGCTTGATGGCACTCACCGAGGCCGGCGCCCGATCGACGAAGGCGGCGCGGGCCGCCCCCCGTGAGAGCGCTTCGATCCCTGCCGCCCCGGTTCCTGAGAACAGGTCGAGCACGACGGCGTCGTGGAGAGCATCGGGTCCCAGGCTCGAGAACAACCCCTCCCGAGCCCGGTCGGAGATCGGGCGCACGGCGGGTGGCACCGGCCCCAGACGCACTCCTTTCGCGGAGCCGGCCACGATCCGCATCGAGCCAGCCTAGCGGGCGAACGCGGCCGCCTCAGGAGCGGAAGAGCCACTCGATGGAACGTTCGAAGCGACGCCGGAGCTCGTCGAGGAGCTCGGGGTGGCGAGCCAGGGTCGGATCCTCGGCGATCGTGGCGAAGGCGCGCTTCCGCGCGCGGGCAACCAGTGGCATGTCCTGGGCGAGCCTCGCGAGCCGCAGATCGGGCATGCCCGACTGCTTGGTGTCGAAGAGGGTGCCCTCGCCACGCAACCGGAGATCCTCGTCGGCGAGCGCGAACCCGTCGGTGCTGCCGACCATCGCGTCGATGCGCGCGGTGGCCTCGACGTTCTGTTCGTCGGATTCGTCGAACAGCACGCACGTGCTCGGATGCTCACCACGCCCGATGCGCCCACGAAGCTGGTGGAGCTGCGCCAGCCCGAACCGTTCCGCGTTCTCGACCAGCATCACGGTGGCGTTGGGTACGTCGACCCCGACTTCGATCACCGTCGTCGAGATCAGCACGTCGGCCTCCCCCGCGAGGAACCGTTCCATGACCTGCTGCTTGTCCTTCGGACGCATACGCCCGTGCAGCAGCTCGAGACGCAGCTCGGGGAAGACGTCGGAGGCGAGACGGTCGGCTTCGGCTTCGGCGGCTTTGACCTGCGTTCGATTGCCCTCGTCGATCGCGGCGCACACGACGAACGCCTGCCGCCCGGCCGAGACCTCATCGCGCACGAGCTCGTATGCGGCCGATCGCTGATCGGGGGTGCGCGCGGCGATCGTCGCGATCGGCCGCCGGCCCTTCGGTAGTTCGTCGAGCACGACGACATCGAGGTCGCCGTAGTAGGTAAGGGCGAGCGTGCGCGGGATGGGCGTGGCCGTCATGATCAGGACGTCGGCCTCCCCTCCCTTACGTTTCAGCGCCGTTCGCTGGTGCAGGCCGAATCGGTGCTGCTCGTCGACGATCGCGAGGCTCAGATCGGCGAAGGTGACCGATTCCTGCACCAGTGCGTGGGTTCCGACGACGAGGTCGAGGCTGCCGTCGGCGACCGCATCGACGATGCGCTGGCGCTGATTGCCGGTGACGGCCCCGGTCAGCAGGGCGTAGGTGAGCGAAGGCTCGTCGGCATCGTGGGCGGCAACGTCAGCCTCGAGCGAGTCGAGCAGCGACGCCTGCCCGGCGGCGGCGGTTGGCCGCGACGACGTGTATTCCAGGTACGGCACGCCGCCCGCGCCGGCGATCAGCGCCCCCACCGATCGGAAGTGCTGGGCCGCGAGCACCTCGGTCGGCGCCATGATCGCAACCTGATGACCCGACCCGATCGCGACGAGCGCAGCGTGCACGGCGACCAGCGTCTTCCCCGAGCCGACATCACCCTGCAGCAGCACGTTCATGGGACGGGGCTTCGCCATCGCTGCTGCGATCTCGTCCATCGCCCGCCGTTGAGCGTCGGTGGGCTCGAATGGGATCGTTGCGAGCAGGCGATCGACGAGCGCGCCACCCGATCCGTGTGCGACGCCCGCGCTCTCGGCCTCCACACGGTGCTTTCGGAACGCGACGCCGAGCTCCAGCGTGAAGAGCTCGTCGAACTTCAGGCGTTCGATCGCCGCCTCGAGCGCCACCTCGTCGGCGGGGAAGTGGATGTCCCGCGTTGCCCGATCGTACGAGCCCAGTCCCTCGGCATCGACGATCTCCGCCGGCAACGGATCCTCGATGGAGCCGAGCCTGGCAAGCGCGCCGTGCACCAGTTCTCGGATCGTGCGCGTGCTGATGCCCTCGGTCGCCGGGTGCACCGGCGTGATGCGACCGGTGTGCACCAGGTCGGCCTCGTCCCCACGCAGGATCTCGACCTCCTGTTGGGCGAGTTGCAGCCTTCCTTTGTAGAGCGTCGCTACCCCGGAGACGGCGACCTCCATACCCGTGCGATAGACGTTCGCCATCCAGGGCTGGTTGAAGAACGTCAGGTCGAGGAAGCCGCTGCCATCGCCGATCGTGACCGTCACCAGCGTCGTCCGACGGTTCCTCGTCGGTCGCTTACGAACGGTGTGCACCGTGCCGATCACCGTGACGTAGGCGCCGATCTTCGCGCTGCCGATCGGGGCCACCCGCGATCGGTCGATGTAGCGGCGGGGGTAATGCTGGAGCAGATCGCCGACCGAGCGGATCTGGAACGGCTTGCCGGCGAGCACCTCGAAGGCCGGCGGACCCTTGCTCCGGGCTCCGACCTGCCGCCTGGCGATCTTGGGGTCGATGTCCTCGATGGAAGAGGCGAGGGTGAGGGGAGCGCCGCTCATGCGGCGGTTGTATCACGAGGCCGCGACGCCATCGCGCGGCGGGCGCATCTAGCATGGAGTGCCATGCTGCCGAGGATCGGGGTCACCGTCGTCGTCGCTTCGCTGGCCATCGCCGCGTGTAGCGACCGGGCCTCGCCGACGACCGCGGGCGGCGGGTCTTCCTCTCCGGCGATCGTCGCCGCTGACGGCGTCGACGGGCTTCCCGACACCGTGGCCGCGCTGCCCAACGCCGACGCCGGCGCGTTCCGGGCGCTCGTCGAGGACATGCGAGGGACGCCTGTCGTCGTGAACCTGTGGGCCTCGTGGTGCGAGCCGTGCAAGCGAGAGATGCCCATGCTGTCCGAGGCGGCCCGGAGCACCCCGGACGTGCAGTTCCTCGGGGTCGACTCCTTGGATTCCCGCGAGGGGGCCGAGGCATTCATCGCGGAGTACAGGGTGCCGTTCCCGTCGCTGTTCGACCCCGAGGGGGCTATCCGCACCGATCTCGACAGCCTCGGATTGCCCGTGACGGTCTTCTTCGATGCGGCGGGCGATCAGGTCGCGAAGGTCGACGGGGAGCTCAGCCAAGGCGCACTCGAGGAGCATCTGGACGAGATCGCGGGCTGACGAGGCCGGAGCGGGCGTCTGGTAGCCTCGTCGCGCGATGGCAGCCGTGTGTGACATCTGTGGCAAGAAGCCGTTCTTCGGCAAAGCCGTGACGTTCTCCCACAAGAGGAACAACCGCCGCTGGGACCCCAACGTTCAGCGCGTCCGTGCCTTGGTCGACGGCACGCCCAGGCGCGTGTACGCCTGCACGTCGTGCATCAAGGCCGGCAAGGTCACGCGCATCCCTCACTCTGCTTGAGCGCTCCCATCCGCCCGCGGCGTTGACCTGACCGGCGTGGCGGCCCGGTTGTCCGTTCCGTACAGATGTCCCGGATGAGGTCGCCCCTGTGGATCGCCTGGAGTCCTGAGCGCCGTTCGGTAAACTCCCTGCGCGCACAGGCGTCCATCGCCCGGCGTGTCGACTCATCTGACCCCTCCGAGGAGGCCCACCGTGGCAGAGGTTCTCGTCAACCCCACGCCTGAGGAACTCAGGACGTTCACCGAGGAGATGCCCGAAACGCGCATCTCCGAGTACGGCAACACCAACACCCAGACCACGGTGCTTTCGCGGAGCGCGGCCAGTACCTACGTCGTCGGCCGCGAGTCGAGCGGGAAGACGATGACGCGCCAGGACTACGACGCGATCGCCGCCACGCAGGACGCCTACATCGCTGAGCACGACATGATCCAGATCGACGGCTACATCGGCAACGACCCAGCGATGCGCACGGCAGCACGCCTGCTGATGGAGAAGCGGTACGCGAACATCGCCGGGATGCAGCAGAAGCTCTATTTCGATCGCAACGACGGAGCCCAACCGCAGGTCCAGGTGATCTACACGCCCGGACTCGACGCGCCCGGCTACCCCGATGACCGCGTGATCGCGGTCGACCTCGACAACTACGTGACGCGGGTCCTGAACTCGGACTACTTCGGTGAGTCCAAGAAGGGCGGCCTGCGCATGTGGAACGACATCGTCTACAACAAGGGTGGGCTCGCCCTGCACGCCGGCCTCAAGGTGATCCCGACCGCGCACGGCGACAAGGTCTTCATGATCATCGGACTCTCCGGCACCGGGAAGACCACGACGACCTTCACGACGCAGAACGGCTCGCTCCCGATCCAGGACGATTTCGTTGGCCTGATGCCCGGGGGCCACGCCTACGGCACCGAGAACGGGTGCTTCGCGAAGACCTTCGGACTCGACCCCGACTTCGAGCCTTCGATCCATGGCGCGGTCGTGAAGCCGACGGCCTACCTCGAGAACGTGTCCATGACCGACGATGGCACGGTCGACTTCTTCAATGAGCACTACACGAAGAACGGTCGGGCGGTCTTCGAGATGAGCGATCTGATGACGTTCGGCGACGCCCGCGATGTCGGACCCGTCGACTACCTGTTGATCCTGAACCGCAACGAAAACATCATCCCCGCCGTCTCGAAGCTCGACCTCGAGCAGGCGGCGGCGTTCTTCATGCTGGGAGAGACGACCGGCACCGCCGCCGGTGGCGCCGCCGAAGAGGGCAAGTTCCTTCGCGTACCGGGCACGAACCCGTTCTTCCCGCTGCCCCACGGGCTGCAGGGGAACCGCCTCCTCGAGTTGCTCGCCACCCACCCGATCGAGACCTACCTGCTGAACACCGGCCGGGTCGGCGGCAAGGACGGCGACGATCGGTCCAAGAAGCTGCGCATCCCCGACACGTCGGCATGCGTGAAGGGCATCGCGGAGCAGACGATCGAGTTCGACGAGGACCCCGACTTCGGCTACCAGGTTGCGACGTCGGTGCCCGACCTCGACGACGAGGAGAGGCTGCGGCCCCGCACGCTGTACGAACGCCAGGGGCGCGGCGACGACTACGCGCAGATCGTCGAGCGGCTGAAGACCGAACGGGTCGCCCATCTGCAACAGTTCACCGAGCTGAGCGAGGAGATCATCAAGGCCGTCGGCTGAGCCTCACGTCCACGCGAGACACACCCCGAGCCCGGGTACCCCACCCGGGCTTTCGCGTGTGAGAAGGCCATCGAGCGGAGCTCATTTGACGGATACCCCCTAGGGGTATATACATCCCGCATGCCATTCGCGACCCTCGGGAAGGAGCACGGCATGCAGACCCACGATCATCCGCAGGCGACCGACACCGCGGCGGTGACCCCACAGAGCCACGACGAGCACGCCGCCCACGACAAGCACGAGGGCCACAGCGTCGCCATGTTCCGCGACCGGTTCTGGCTGAGCCTGCTGCTCAGCGTTCCGGTGTTGATGTGGTCGGCGATGCTCCAAGACCTGCTGGGCTACACGGCCCCGAACGTGCCCGGCGACCGGTGGATCCCGATGGTGTTCGGCACCGCGGTGTTCGTCTACGGCGGGTCGCCGTTCCTCAAGGGAGGGTGGAACGAGCTGCGTGACCGCGCGCCGGGCATGATGCTGTTGATCTCCCTCGCGATCACGGTCGCGTTCGCATCGAGCCTCGCCAGTCAGGCCGATCTGCTCGACCTCGACTTCTGGTGGGAACTCGTGCTCCTGATCGACGTGATGTTGCTCGGGCACTGGCAGGAGATGAAGGCGATCGGGCAAGCTTCGAGCGCCCTCGACGCACTCGCCGCGCTCCTGCCAGACATCGCCGAACGCGTCGAGGGCGCGGACACGGAGGAAGTGGCCATCTCGGATCTGCAGCCCGGCGATCTGGTGTTGGTGCGACCCGGAGGCCGGGTACCCGCCGACGGTACGATCGAGACGGGCCGGGCCGAGTTCGACGAGTCCATGATCACGGGCGAGTCTCGTGCCGCGCCTCGCGACGTGGGCGAACGAGTCGTCGCGGGCACGGTGGCCGCCGACTCCTCGGTGCGGGTCCGCGTCGACGCGGTCGGCGACGACACGGCCCTCGCGGGCATCCGTCGGCTGGTGGCCGACGCTCAGGCGTCACGATCTCGGGCACAGGCGCTCGCCGACCGAGCCGCAGCGGTGTTGTTCTATGCCGCGCTGACGGCGGGCATCGTGACGTTCGCCGCCTGGCTCGCGCTGGGCGATACGGATCAAGCGCTCGAGCGCGCCGTGACCGTGCTCGTGATCGCATGCCCCCACGCCCTGGGCCTGGCGATCCCGCTCGTGATCGCACTGTCCACCGCGATGTCGGCTCGCAACGGCATCCTCGTGAAGGACCGCATCGCCCTGGAACGCATGCGCACGGTCGACGCGGTGCTGTTCGACAAGACCGGCACCCTCACCGAGGGCCGCCCCACCGTGCACGGCGCGGTGGCACTCGATGGTGACGACGACGCCCTGCTCCGCGTGGCGGCCGCGGTCGAGGCCGACAGTGAGCACCCGCTCGCTCGAGCGATCGTTGCCGCCGCCGAGCACAGAGGCGCGATCCCCTCGGCGACCGGGTTCCGGTCGATCGCGGGCCGGGGCGTCGAAGCCGAGGTCGGCGGGCGCATCGTTTCGGTCGGCGGCCCCGCATTGCTCGACGAACGCGGGCTCGAGTTGCCGTCCGGGCTCGAGCCCAAGATCGAGGCTTGGCGCGATCGCGGCGCGACGGTGCTCACGGTGGTCGACGACGGCCGAGTCGCCGGCGCGCTTGCGCTCGAAGACGCCGTGCGCCCGCAGTCACGACGAGCCGTCGAGGCCCTCCACGACCTGGGCGTGCGCGTCGTCATGATCACCGGCGATGCGCAGCAGGTCGCCGACGCCGTGGCCGGAGAGCTCGGGGTCGACGAAGTGATGGCCGAGGTGCTGCCCGAACAGAAGGACTCGAAGGTCGCCGAGCTGCAGGCGCGGGGACTCCGGGTCGCGATGGTCGGCGACGGCGTGAACGACGCCCCTGCGCTCGCCCGAGCGGATGTCGGCATCGCGATCGGCGCTGGCACCGACGTGGCCATCGAATCGGCCGGGGTCGTGCTCGCGAGCGACGACCCGCGCGGGGTGGTCTCGGTGCGCCGGCTCTCGGCCGCCAGCTACCGCAAGATGCAGCAGAACCTCGCCTGGGCCACCGGCTACAACGTGGCGGCGATCCCCCTCGCAGCCGGCGCCTTCGCCTGGGCCGGCATCGTGTTGCCGCCCGCCCTGGCCGCAGCGCTCATGAGCCTGTCGACCATCGTGGTCGCGTTGAACGCCCAGCTGCTGCGCCGGGTCGACCTCCGCCCCGACACGATCGCATCGTCGGGGTGAGCAGCCGCCCGGCCAACCACGTTCAGCGTCCTTTGGCTCGCTGCCCGAGGAAGAACGCGGCCACGAACTGCAACGCCCCGAGCGCGAGGAACACCATGTACAACCACTGGAACTGACGAGCGTCGTCGATGAACGCGCGACCTTGCGTATCGGTGAGCGCGTAGAGCACGAAGGCCGTGGTCAACACGACCCACATGCCGACGCGGCCGGTGACGAAGAGCGCGTAGAGCGCGAGGTCCGATGCCTTGCTGCTCTCGTACGGCGTTCGGACCCAGTGCACCAGGGAGCGCACCGCGAGCCCGGCGAAGACGACCGCACCGGCGATCTCGACGGCCTTCATCGGTCCTCCCCTGTGCTCCTCAACGCGGCACGAACTTCCTCGTCGGTGGTCTGGGTGAACCGCTCGTACCACTGTCCGACGGCGCGCAGGTGGCGGGGCGTCTCGGAGACGACGCATCGGTCGCACTCGGATGCCAAGCGCCGCTCGACCCCGGCCGGGCCGACAGGCGCCGCGAACACGACCTGCGCGGCCCCCCGCGCCCGTGCCCACCGGAGTGCGGCGACGGCCGTCACCCCGGTCGCGACTCCGTCGTCGACCACGACGGCGGTGACCCCCGTGAGGTTCACCGGGGGTCTCCCGTCTCTGTAGAGGGCCGTGCGTCGCTCGATCTCGGCTTCCTGCCGTCCGACCTCGGCCTCGAGGTAGGCCTCGTCGGCACCGACCATCCGAGCCGCGGAACGATCGATGACCTGCACGCCCGGAGCCACGGCGCCGATGCCCAACTCGGGATTGCCCGGAGCGCCGAGCTTCCTCGGGATCACCACGTCGAGCGGTGCCCCCAGGGCCCGAGCCACCTCGCCGGCGACGATCACACCGCCACGCGCGACACCGAGCACGACGATCGGCGGCTCGAGCGTGCGGGCGAGCTCGGTCCCAAGTCGGTGGCCTGCATCGACGCGATCGGTGAACACGCATGAAGCATGCGCGTTGCACGGGGCGCTCGTCCACGGCTAGCATCAGCCTCCCGAACGAGCGGAGGGAGCACCCGTGGTTCACGCGTACATCCTGATCCAGACCGAGGTAGGGAAGGCAGCGTCGGTCGCCGACGCGGTTCGAGGGATCACGGGGGTCGCCGAGGCCGAAGACGTCACCGGCCCCTACGACGTGATCGTGCGCGCCGAGGCGAAGACCGTCGACGAGCTCGGGAAGCTGGTCGTCGCCCGTATCCAAGCGGTCGAGGGCATCACGCGAACCTTGACGTGCCCTGTCGTGCACCTCTAGAGGCGGGCCCGGTCAGCCGGAAGACGGAGCTTCGAGTTCGGGCGCGATCGTCTGCTTGCCGCGCTCGGCGTCGTGGCGCTCGATCGCGAGTTCGATCAACCGCTCGATCAGGTCAGCGTAGGCGAGCCCGCTCGCTTCCCAGAGCTTGGGGTACATGCTGATCGAGGTGAATCCCGGGATCGTGTTGATCTCGTTGACGAACAGTTCGTCGCCGCGAAGGAAGAAGTCCACCCGCGCCATGCCCGAGCACTCGACGGCCCGGAACGCGGTGACCGCCATGCGCTGCACGCGAGCTTGCACGTCCGAACCGAGATCGGCCGGGATCTCGAGCCGGGCCCCTTCGTCGTCGAGGTACTTCGACGCGTAGTCGTAGAACTCGTGGCCGGTCGGCACGATCTCGCCGCAGACCGAGGCAACGGGGTCGTCGTTGCCGAGCACCGCGCACTCGATCTCGCGGACCCCTTCGAACCCATGTTCCACGACCGCCTTGCGCGCGAACCGGAACGCTTCGCCGATCGCGGTGTCGAGCTCGGTGGCGTCGTGCACCTTCGAGATGCCGACCGACGAACCGAGGGTCGCGGGTTTGGTGAACACCGGATATCCGAGCGCCGCGATCCTCGCCGATACCCCTTCAGGGTCCTCGAGCCACGCCGGCTCGCGAACCACCTCCCAGGGTCCCACCGGCAGTCCGGCCGCCGTGAACAACACCTTCTGGATCGCCTTGTCCATGCCGATCGCCGACCCGAGCACCCCGGCCCCCACGTAGGGCACATCGGCGAGTTCGAACATGCCTTGCACCGCGCCGTCTTCGCCCATCGGACCGTGCAGCACCGGCAGCACGACGTCGATCCGCGCGCGGGTTCCGTCGGCGGCCACAAGCTCCCGCGAGGAGCCCTCCCCCGCGAGTGCGACCCCGGTGCGGGCAGCCGCCCCGGGGGCGACCTCCGGCATGCGACCGGTTTCCGACGGCAGCGCGGGCGGACCCGGCATGAGATGCCAGGCGCCTTCCTTCGTGATACCGACCGGCACCACCTCGAACCGGTCGGGGTCGAGGGAATCCATCACCGAGCGGGCAGAGATGCAGCTGATCTCGTGTTCGGCAGACCTTCCACCGAACAGCACCACGATGCGCCGACGCCCGGTCACACCTTCTCCAGGGCCTGCTCGACGTCGTCGACGATGTCGTCGAGATCCTCGATGCCGACGCTCATGCGCACGAGCCCGTCTGCGATGCCTGCGTTTCGACGAGCCACGGGATCCATCTGGCGATGGGTCGTCGACGCGGCATGCCCCACGAGCGTGTGGGTACCGCCGAGGCTGGTGGCAACCCATGCAAGCTCGAGTGCGTCGCAGAACCGCCGGCCGCCCTCGACACCTCCGGCGACCTCCAGCGCGATCATGCCGCCGTGCCCTCGCACGAACTGGCGGACCGCGATGCCGTGCTGGGGGTGCGAGGCGAGGCCCGGGTAGCTCACCCGCTCGATCTTGTCGTGACCTTCGAGCATGCCGGCGAGCGCCATCGCGTTCGCGGAGTGCCGCTCCATGCGCAGCGAGAGCGTCATGAGTCCCCGCAGGCAGAGCCACGCCTCGAACGGCGCCATCGTTCCGCCGGTCTCGATCGCGACGTCACGAAGCCTCGCTCTGCCGTCCTCGGCCGTGCACACGACGCCGGCGATCAGATCGTGATGCCCTCCCACGTACTTCGTGGCCGAGTGGCACACGTAGTCGAACCCGTACGTGGCCGGAGCGCAGAGGTAGGGAGAGGCGAACGTGTTGTCGACCGAGGCCGGCACACCGGCTTCGCGGCAGGCCGCGCCGAGCGCCTCGAGATCGGCGACACTCGCGTTCGGATTCGCGATCGTCTCCACATGGAACAGCGATGCTCCCGGCAGCGCCGCGCGCACGGCGTCGAGGTCGTGCGGGTCGACGAATGTCACGCTCACGCCGTTGCGCGGGAGCACCGTCGTCGCCAGCCCGAAGGTCCCTCCGTAGAGCTCGGTGCTCATCACCACGCGGTCGCCCGCCCCTGCGTGGGCGGTGAGCACGGTATGGATGCCCGCCATGCCCGAGGCGAAGCCGAACGCGGTCTCGGTTCCCTCGAGCGCCGCCATCTGTCGCTCGAACGCCGCCACGGTCGGGTTCCCGTAGCCTCGCGTGTAGGTGTAGCCCGGTGCGCGGAACGAGATCGTCTCCGCGTACGCCTCCGAGTTCGGGAATCTGAACGTCGAGGTCTGATAGAGGGGGACGCTCGGCGTTTCCTGCTCGATGGCCGGCGTGGCCCCATGCACCGCTCTGGTCGAGAATCCCCGCTCGCCGGTCATGACCGTCCGAGCCTACCCGCCGTCGGTCCAGCGGCGCGGGTAGGTTGCCCGCAGCTCCTCGACCATGGCGGTCAGCGTCGCGATGAGCTCGGCGGTCATCGCCCGGATCTCCTCGGCGTCGGCGGTGGAACCAGATCGGCCCTCAAGGTCGATGGGAGCACCGACTCGGGTCCAGACGGGGCGTCCGAACCTCAGGCTTCCCTTCCCCGACTTCTGCCAGACCGCCTGCGACCCCCAGCTGGCGAGCGGCGTGATCGGCACGCCGGTCGCAAGGGACAGCCGGACGACCCCGGTCTTGCCTCGCATCGGTAGGTGGTCGGGCCGGGTCGTCACCGTGCCCTCGGGGTAGATCACCACGACCTCGCCGTCGGCGATCGCCCGCTCCGCCGCTCGCAGCGCCGTGGTCGCATCGCCGGAGCCGCGGACCACGCGGATCTGCTTGGCGCCCTCGAAGGCCCATCCCACCACAGGGATGCGGAACAACTCGTCCTTGGCGAGGAATCGCGGTCGGCGGCCCGCCTTCATCACCGCCGACGCGTTCGTGAGCGGGTCGAGGTAGGACAGGTGGTTGCACGCCACGATGGCCGGGCCGGACGCGGGGATGTGCTCGAGCCCCTCGTAGCTCAGCCGGAACCACCCCCGCACGGGAGGGATCGCGACGGCCTTCGCGACGTGGTACCAGGGTTCGGCCAGCGTCAGTCCTCCCCGCCGGGACGCAGGCGCCGTATCGCGGTCCAGGCGACCGGCAGCAACCCTGCAGCGGCCAGCAGCTTCAGGGTGTCGCCGATCACGAACGGGTACAGACCGAATTCGAGCCCTTGCTGCAGCGGTACGTCGAGCGCCGCCATCAGCCAGGGCACACCGAAGGCGTAGATCACGATCGACCCCAGCAGCATCGCCGAGATCGACGACCGCATCGACCGGTCCCACCCTCGCGTCGCGAGCCACCCGGTGATCGCAGCGGCGACGACGAACCCCCAGAGGTACCCTCCGGTCGCAGAGGCGAGCTGGAGCACCTCGATGCCGCTGCGATGCGAACCGTCCGCCTCCGGGGCCAGCACGGGCAGGCCGACGACGGCCCACACGAGGTACAGGCCGAGGGTCGTTGCCCCGAGCCCCGGCCCGTACGCGGCGCCGACCAGGAGCACGCCGAGCGTCTGGCCGGTGATCGGCACGGGGGTGAACGGGAGCGTGAACGAGATCTGGGCGAGCGCTGCGACCAGCAGGCTCCCGGCGACGGCGCACGCGACGTGGAACGCGACGCGGGCGGCGGCATCGGAACGGGACGGTGCGAGTTCCATGGCGATGGTCGACACGATGAGCGGTCCCTCCTGATGGGGTGTCCTCCGGCAGGCCGAGAGCCTATCGCGGCGACCGAAGCGGGCGAGCTCTCCGGCAGCCGCTAGTCTTCGAGCCGTGCGCGTGATCGCCCTTCCCGTGAAGTCGCTGTCCGAGGCGAAGGGGCGGCTCGACCCGCTGCTCACCCCCCTCGAGCGCGGCGCCCTCACGCTCGCGATGCTCGAAGATGTGCTCGACGTTACCCAGGCTCTGACCGGGTGGGACACGTGGGTGATCTCACCCGACGAGGCCGTGATCGAGATCGCGATGGCGCGCGACGCCCATGCGATCGAGGAAGCGCGGCCCCCGCTCGCGAACGCGATCCTCCAGATCGAGGAGGAGGCGGAGGGCCGCCTCGTCGACGCCCTGGCCGTGCTCCTTCCCGATACGCCGCTCGTGACCCACGCGGCACTGACGAGTGCTCTGCGCACACTCGGCGCCGTCGTCGTGGCGCCCTCTTCCGATGAGGGAGGCACGAACCTGTTGATCCGCCGTCCACCCACCGCGATCGAGGCCCACTTCGGTCACGACTCCTACCGCCGGCACCTGCAGACGGCGACGGAGGCAGGCCTGCCGACGGCGGTGGTCGATATCCCGGAGCTCGCCTTCGATCTCGATCTCCCGAGCGATATCCTCACGGTGCTGGACTCGCGCCGGGAAGGGCGAACGCTGCAGGTGTGCCGCGACCTCGACCTGGGGGCGAGGCTCGCCACTCGAGCATGAGGGAAAGGGACCGACCGATGGCCCAGGGCACGATCAAAGAATTCGACCTGGCAGGTGTGACCGGCTCGCTGCTCATGGACGACGCGACCGAGGTGGCGATCGACTCCGCGTCGCTCGAGCGCTCAGGCATCCTCACCCTGCGCCTGGGTCAGCGCGTGATCTTCGAGCTCGACGAAGTGGACGGCACGCCGGTGGCGCGCGGATTGCGACTCGTCACCTTCGTGTGAGCGGGGGTCCGGCGGTCAGCGAGTCCCGCGAGATCATCCGTCGGATGACGTCACAACTTGCTCGCGGAACTCCTTGCCCGGCGTGAATGCCGGCAGATCGCGCGCCGGCACGACGATCGGGATCTGCGGCCGGCGCGGGTTCCGCGCGATGCGTTCGTTGCGATGCTTCCGCTCGAAGGTGCCGAAATCAGCGAGCGTGACTCGCTCTCCTCGCACGACTGATTCGCGGATCGAATCGATCGCGGCGTCGATCGCCCGACCCGCATCGGCCTTCGACAGACCGGTACGTTTGGAGACCTCTCCCACCAAGCCACCCTTGTTCATGGCTGCTCCCTCCGGTCGGGCAAAGGGGTCCTGAGACGTCACCGTAGTCCTCCGTGGCGTCGCGGGTCAAACCACTTCGGTCGCCAGCGAGGTTGCGGCGCAGTCCGCGTCGGCCGGATGCGAGCGTCCTGGCCGGACCGGGTCGCCGTTGTTAGCATGCCCGAGCACGATGGGGCGTGGTGTAACGGCAGCACGACAGGTTCTGGCCCTGTTAGTCGAGGTTCGAATCCTTGCGCCCCAGCTCCGGCCCGAGCCCTGAACTCAGCCGACTCCCGGATACGGATCGAGCACCAACGGCGGCAGTGGCGGCTGTGTGAAGTCGAAGCTGTCGGCGAGATCTCCCAGGAGCCTCACCGATTCGCGCACGGTCGGCCGCGCGTCGGGCCACCCGTCGGTCGCAGGGTCGAGGCGCTGCCCACCCAGGAACCTGTCCTCGATCAGCTTCAGATACGCGTCGTAGCTATAGGTCTGGTGATCGATGAAGCCCGGCCTGGCCCACGGGCTGATCACGAACGACGGCACGCGCAGACCCCAACCGTTCTCGTCGACGACGGGTGGCTCGACGTGGTCGTAGAACCCACCCCAGTCGTCCCATGTCACGAAGATGGCGGTGCGCTGCCACTGCTCCGGCGGACCTTGCATGACCGCGTTGACGACCTGGGTCACCCAGGCCTGTCCCTCTGCGATCGAGTCGGGTGGGTGCTCGGCCCGCCCTTCGGTCGGCATCACCCACGACACACTCGGCAGCGTGCCCTCTCGCGCCGCGTCGATGAAGTCGGTGTTCGGCAGCACGTTGTCGAGCTGGCCGGTGACATCGACCGTTCGGAACCCGGGCAGTGGATTCTGCACGGCGCGGGTTTCGGTCGCCTCGAAGTCCTGGCACGGTGCGACGATGCAGCTTCCGGGGCCGACGAAGTAACCCCACGAGACCCCGGCCCGGTACAGGAGCCACGTGATGTCCGCCCAGATATAGGGCAGGGGTTCGCCACCGTCGGGTGTCCAGTTCTTCGTCTCGAGCCCCGGACGCCTGCCCGGGTTCCTCTGATCGGAGACGCACGCCATGGGGTCGTCGGGCACCGGACACTTCGCCGACCACCCCGACACCAGGAACAGGTGCGCGGGCAGGGTCCAGGAATCGGTCGGCGCGAACATACGGTCGTGCAGCGTGTAGGTCTCGGCGTAGGCCCAGTAGTTCGGGATCTCGCGGGCGGTGTGGTAGCCCATCAAGTCGGGGGTGCGCGCCCCCTCGGGTCCCGAGCTCGTCTTCTGACAGGGTGGCTCCGTCGGATCCTTCTCGCACCCGTTGCCCTTGATCCGGAACGCCCGCACGAACCCGTTCATGCGACCCCCGGCGATCGCGATCTGCGAGGCGAACTCCCCGTGGGGCCCGCCCGCGTCGAAGAGGTTCCGATCGTGGTAGGGCCGCTGGCACATCCCCTGTTTCGCCGGATCGGGCAGACACACCGTGGGCTTGCCCCAGTCGTCCATCGGGATGCCGTCCGCGCCCGGGAACGTGCCGAAGTAGTGATCGAACGAGCGGTTCTCGAGCACCAGGAACACCAGGTGGTCGAGGTTCATGATGCCCGCCGCCGGATCGAACGGCCGGAACGGATCCGCGACCGGCTGCAGGGCCGGTGGCTGGCGCAACGGACGGCGGTCCACCCCGGAAGCTGCTCGCTC
>JAOUEA010000156.1 GCA_029858935.1 Actinomycetota bacterium | reverse complement strand
ACGTTGAAGGCCGAGCTCGAGGTGCACGAGTCGATCGAGGAGGAGATCTTCTACCCGGCGCTCAAGGAGCACCCGAAGACGAAGGACCTCGCGCTGGAGGGCTACGAGGAGCACCATGTCGTCGACATGGTGATGGGCGAGATCGAGGGCATCGCGCCGAACGACGAGACCTGGATGGCCAAGTTCACGGTCATGAAGGAGAACCTCGAGCACCACATCGAGGAAGAGGAAGGCGAGATGTTCGAGCAGGCCCGGAAGGTCTTCGACGACGACGAGCTGGGCAAGCTGGGGGACCGCATGCAGGCGCGCAAGGAGGAGCTGAAGACACAGGCCTGACCGCTCGAAGCTAGTCCAGCGCGGACTACTGGGCGGCGTCGGCGTCAGGCCACGTCGGTGGCTCGACGCCGAGCTGCTCGAAGCGAACGCTCGTCGGCTCGCGGTCGTCGCGCCAGCGCACGAACGTCGCGGCGTGACGGAACCGGCCGTACTGCATGCGGTCGATCGTGACCTCGGCCACGAGCACGGGCTCGATCGCGACCCACTCCAGGTCGCGGCCTGCGGTCCAGCGGCTCGGCCCTCCGGGCGTGCGCCCGGTCTCGAAGCTCGGGCCTTCCAGCTTCCGCAACTCGGTGAGCATCTCGCGCCGCTCGGCGGCCTTGAACGACGAGGTGTGCCCGACGTAGTGCAGCGTGCCCGCATCGTCGTAGAGCCCGAGCAGCAAGGCGCCCACGCCGTCGCGGGACTTCGACAGCCGGTAGCCGCCGATCACCGCGTCGAGCGTGCGCCGGTGCTTCACCTTCACCCAACCCCGCTCCCCCGCGAGGTAGGGCTGGTTCCCGCGCTTGGCGAGCACGCCGTCCTGGCCGAGCCCGTCCTCGTCGTCGAACCACGCCTGCGCCACTGCGATGTCGCCGGTCCACGGTGCCACGAGCACGACGGGCGGCGGCGGCATCGAGGGGAGGTCGCCCGGCGCCTCCGCCCAGCCCAGCTCGCCCGCGAGCGCGGTCAGGCGCTCCCGCCGCTCGGCCAATGAGAGGCCTGCGAGGTCGCCGCCGCCCTCCCGGAGCAGGTCGAAGAGCACGAGCGTCACCGGGATCTCGCCGGCGAGCTTGTTCACCCTCGACTCCGCGGGATGCAGCCGCAGCTGGAGCTCGTCGAACTCCATCGAGCCGTCGGCCACGCGCACGATCTCGCCGTCGGCGACGAACGAGCCCTCCCCCGCCGCCTCGACCGCGCCCACGATCTCGGGGAAGTAGCGCCCGAGCGGGCGACCGTCGCGGCTCGCGAGCCGCACGGACCCGTCGTCGGCCACGGCCACGATCGTGCGGAAGCCGTCCCACTTCGGCTCGTAGGTCCAGCCCTCGCCGGTGGGCATCTCGGGCTGGAGCTTCGCGAGCATCGGGGCGGGCAGATCGCCCGCGATCGTGCGCTTCGGCATGGCCGGGACCCTACCGCGCACCGCCGCGGCGCGAGAGGAGCAGGTAGGTCTGCATCTCGCTCTTCCCCTTCACCTGCACCGACCCGCGCGATTCGCACACGTAGGCGTCTCGGACCAGCTCGCACGTCGCAGCCGTGATCTGGATCTCGCCCGGAACGCCCGACGATTCCATGCGGCTCGCGGTGTTCACGGTGTCGCCCCATAGGTCGTAGGAGAACGTCCTGGTGCCGATCACGCCCGCGGTCACCGGGCCCGAGTTGACGCCGATGCGGAACGCCAGCCGGCCGCCGTCGACGGGGTTCGTCGCCTGGTGGTCGCGGATCCGCAGGGCGAGCTCGGCGATCGCGTGTGCGTGGTCGGCCCTCGGGTGCGGCACGCCGGCGGCCGCCATGTAGGCGTCGCCGACGGTCTTGATCTTCTCGAGTCCCAACTCGTCGACGAACGCGTCGAAACACGAGAACACCTCGTCGAGCAGCTCCACGAGCTGCGCGGGCGTCAGCGCGGCGGACATCGGGGTGAAGTCCACGACGTCGGCGAACAGCACCGACGCCGCGTCGACGTCGTCGGCGATCGTGCCGGACCCGTCCTTCATGCGCGGCACGATCTCGTCGGGCAGGATCGCGTGCAGCAGCTCGTCGGATCGACGCTGGAACCGGTCGCGCTGGCGGATGAAGTAGGTCAGCACCGCGAAGGTCAGGACGCCGGTCGTCACGAGGTTGAACGCGATGTCTCCCGTCGGATCCGACGGTGCGTAGATCGGATCGACGAGATCCGGCACGACGAGGGCGTACACGACCAAGACCACGAAGGCGCCGAACCACCACGCGGCCACGCGGTAGCCGAACCCGACCATCGCGGCGAGCACGAGCCCAAGACCGAAGATCGCCGAGAGCCCCGATGCGACCAGGCCGCCGAACCACGTCGCTTCCAGCGCGAGGCTCACGTACACCGCGACGGCCAGCGCCTGCACGCAGAGGAACAACAGCCGGGGCCATCGCCAGGCGGCGAGTCCGAGTGCCACGGTGACGATCGTCGTCACGAGCGTCGCGACGGCGACCCGGGTGTAGCCGGCGTCGAGATCGGCGAACCCGGTGGGGATGCTGAGGATCGTGCCGATGTAGATCGCGACGAGCAGCACCCTTCGGCCGCCGCGCTGCGTCTCGGTCTCGCTCGGGACCTCGCCGATGCTGAGCCACGGCTCCACGGCACGCCGCCACCCCGTTCGTTCCGCCATCGTGCGCCGGACCCTACCCCTCGAGACGAGAGGCGGTCCGCGTTTGATCTGGCTTCGGGCGTCCTCGGCGCGCGGCCTTCTGGCGGTCGTTCTGCGCGAGCAGCACCTTGCGCAGACGCACGTTCTTCGGCGTGACCTCGACGCACTCGTCCTCCCGCAGGAACTCGAGCGCCTGCTCGAGCGAGAGCTGCGTCTTCGGGATCAGCCGAACGAGCTCCTCGGCGTTGGCCTTGCGCATGTTCGTGAGGTGCTTCTCCTTCGTGGGATTCACGTCCATGTCCTCGGCGCGCGCGTTCTCGCCGACGATCATGCCCTCGTAGACCTCCTCGCCCGGGCCCACGAACATCGAGCCGCGCTCCTGCAGGTTCAGCAGCGCGAACTGGGTCGTCTCGCCGCGCCGGTCGGCGACGAGCGAGCCGCTCGGGCGCGTGCGCAGCTCGCCGTGCCATGGCTCGTAGCCCTCGAACACATGGTGCAGCTGTCCGGTGCCGCGCGTCTCGGTCATGAACTCAGTGCGGAAGCCGATCAACCCCCGCGCGGGAACGAGGTACTCCATGCGGATCCAGCCGGTGCCGTGGTTCACCATGTGCTCCATGCGGCCCTTGCGCAGGGCGAGCAGCTGGCTGATCACGCCGAGGAAGTCCTCGGGCGCGTCGATCGCGACCCGTTCCATCGGCTCGAGGAGCTTCCCGTCGACGGTGCGTGTCACAACCTGAGGCTTGCCGACCGTGAGCTCGAAGCCCTCGCGGCGCATCATCTCCACGAGGATCGCGAGCTGCAGCTCGCCGCGCCCCTGCACCTCCCACATCTCGGGCCGCTCGGTGTCGACGACCCGGATCGACACGTTGCCGACGACCTCCTGGTCCAGGCGTGACTTCAGTAACCGGGCGGTGACCTTGTCGCCATCCTGCCCGCTGAGCGGCGACGTGTTGATCGCCACGGTCATCGACAGCGACGGCTCGTCGACGCGCGTGACCGGCAGCGGCCGGGGGTCGTCAGGATCCGCGAGCGTTTCCCCGATCGTGATCTCGGCGAGCCCGGCGACCGCGATGATCTCGCCGGGGCCGGCCTCGTCGGCCTCGACCCGGTCGAGCGCGTCGGTGACGTAGAGCTCGCTGAGCTTGGCCTGCTCGATCGTGCCGTCGGCACGGCACCACGCGACCGGCTCGCCGCGGCGCACCGTGCCGTTGAACACCCGGCAGAGCGCGAGGCGCCCCACGTACGGCGAGGCGTCGAGGTTCGTCACGAGCGCCTGCATCGCATGCCCCTCGTCGTAGGTCGGCGCGGGGATGTGCGCGAGCAGCGTCTCGAACAGCGGCATGAGGTCCTCGGCGAGTCCATCGGGCGTCTCGCCCGCCTTCCCGTCGCGCGAGACCGCGTACAGGATCGGGAACGCGATCTGGTGCTCGTCAGCGTCGAGGTCCAGGAACAGCTCCTCGACCTCGTGCACGACCTCGACCGGACGCGCATCGGCGCGGTCGACCTTGTTGACGACGAGGATCACCGGCAGCCGCGCCTCGAGCGCCTTGCGCAGCACGAACCGGGTCTGGGGCAGCGGGCCCTCGCTGGCGTCGACGAGCAGGAGCACGCCGTCGACCATCGTGAGCGCGCGCTCGACCTCGCCCCCGAAGTCGGCGTGGCCGGGCGTGTCGACGATGTTGATCTTCACGTCGCCGTAGCGGACCGCGGTGTTCTTCGCGAGGATCGTGATGCCCTTCTCGCGCTCGAGGTCCATCGAGTCCATGACTCGCTCGGCCACGTCCTGGTTGTCGCGGAAGGCACCGGACTGCCACAGCATCGCGTCGACGAGCGTGGTCTTGCCGTGGTCCACGTGGGCCACGATCGCCACGTTTCGGATGTCGGCTCTGGTGGGCACGGGAAAGCTCCGGTCTCGGATGGGAACGAACGAGGGGCCCGCGCGAAGCGGGCCCCTCGAAGTCTACCGGGCGACAGGAAGCCGGCCGGGCTCGCGTGTGGCTACTCCACCCCCGCCTTGAACCGCGCCCATTCGTCCTGGTAGAGCTGGTCGTCCTCGGGAGACAAGGGCAACACCGGCTGACCCTGCCCGAAGTCCTCTTCGGCAACCAGCGTGTTTTCGAGGTTCGACGGGATGTACCCGGCATCGAGGAACTCCTGGCGGTCGACGCCGACGAGGGGCGGCTGGAAGCCCTCGTAGCCGAAGTTCGTCAACGCGACGTCCTTCTCCATCAGGAAGTTGATGAACGTGTGCGCGAGCACCGGGTTCTGGGCGTCCTTGTTGATCACGATCGTGTCGTTGGCGACCTCCCAGCCTCCCTCGGGCGGGTAGTAGTAGCCGAGCACGTCGACGTCGGTGCCCTTGGGCAGGTACCACTGCGCGTAGTTCATGTTGCCCGACCACGAGTAGCGCACATGGCTCGTTCCCTCGGCGAGCTTCTGGTAGTCGCCGGGACCGATCTCAACGTTCACGAGATCGAGCAGCTCGAGCAGCGAGTCGACCGCGGCGGTCAGCTCGGCCGGGTCGGTGGAGTTGAAATCCGTGCCGCCGTTTCGCAGCAGGGCCATGCCGATCGTCTCGCGGTACTCGTCGAGCACGCCCACCTTGCCCGCATACTTCGTGTCCCAGAAGACGTCGAACGGCATGTCGTAGGTCGAGGGGTCCTCCACGAAATCGCGCCGGTAGCCGATGCCGGTCTTCCACGTGAGGTACGGCATCGTGTACTGGGCACCGCCGTCGTACCAAGGGTCCTGGAAGTAGGGCCACACGCCGGCGAGATTCGTCATGTAGCTGTGGTTCCATGGCTGGAGCCGCTGTGCGGCGACCAGCTTGCCGACGTTCTCGATCGTTGGGAAGAACAGGTCCCATTGGATCGTGT
>JAOUEA010000155.1 GCA_029858935.1 Actinomycetota bacterium | reverse complement strand
CGGCGAGCGTCGGCCCGGTCGAAGAGGAGGCGCTGTTCTACCTGGAGTCCCGAGGCATCGCTCGCGACGACGCCGAGCGTCTGATCGTGACCGGGTTCTTCCAGGAGGTGCTCGACCGGGTCCGGATCGACGAGGTCCGAGAAGGCGCCGAAGCCGCGATCGCCGAGGAGCTCGCGCGGGGCATCCGATGAGCAGGGCCGTGCGCGTGTGCGAGACGAAGGACGTGCCTGCAGGCCAGGCGCGGCGGTTCTCACTCGATGGCCGTGAGGTCGCGGTCGTGAACCTCGGGGAGGAAGGCTTCCGCGCGCTCGACGCCATCTGCAGCCACGCGAAGTACTACCTGGACGAAGGGGAGGTCGACGTCGATTTCGAGACGATCGAGTGCCCCAAGCACGGGTCGACCTTCGACCTGAACACGGGCAACCCGAAGACGCTGCCCGCGACCCAGCCGGTCGACACCTTCGCGGTGACGGTCGACGGCGACGACGTGATGATCGAGGTGTGAGGAACGCGATGAGCGAGACCACGAACGGCAACGGCAGTAGCCCCGCGACCCTCGAGGTGCACGAGCTGCACGCGACGGTCGAGAACAAGCAGATCCTCAACGGCATCGACCTGACGGTGCGCCAAGGTGAGACGCATGCGCTGATGGGCCCGAACGGCTCAGGGAAGTCAACGTTGAGCAACGTGATCATGGGCCGGCCGGGCTACGTGATCACCCACGGGAGCGTGATCTTCAACGGTGAGGACATCACCGCTCTTACGCCCGACGAGCGCGCCAAGCGTGG
This sequence comes from Actinomycetota bacterium, assembly GCA_029858935.1. Taxonomy (GTDB): domain Bacteria; phylum Actinomycetota; class UBA4738; order UBA4738; family HRBIN12; genus JAOUEA01. The sequence goes on along the minus strand of JAOUEA010000155.1, from coordinate 4,740 downwards.
CCTCTTTCTCGCGATGCAGTACCCGACCGAGGTGCCCGGCGTGAGCGTCGTGAACTTCATGCGCACGGCCTATCAGGCGGTGAAAGCCGAGCAGCTGAGCGCGCTCGCGTTCCGCAAGCACATGAAAGAGCAGATGGACCGCCTCGGCATCGACGACGCCATGGTCAATCGCTACGTGAACCAGGGGTTCTCCGGCGGCGAGAAGAAGCGGAACGAGGTGTTGCAGCTCGCCGTGCTGCAACCGCAGATCGCGATCCTCGACGAGACCGACTCGGGGCTCGACATCGACTCACTGAAGCTGGTGGCCGAGGGAGTCAACGAGCTGGTCGGCCCTGGTCTGGGAGTGCTCCTCATCACCCACTACCAGCGCATGCTGAACTACATCACCCCCGACCGTGTCCACGTGATGATGCGGGGGCGTATCGTGAGTTCGGGTGGTGCCGAGCTCGCGCACGAGCTCGAGGAGAAGGGGTACGAAGGCATCCGCAAGGAGCTCGGGCTGGAAGCCGAGACAACCGTCGAGGTGGGGTAGCGGCACCCTGGGGGCAGGCCATGAACGAACGTACCGTGAGCGTGAAGACCGCCGGCGCGGTGGGCGGGCTCGACGTCGGGGCGATCCGGCGCGACTTCCCGATCCTCAGCCGAACGGTCGGTGAACACCCTCTCGTATTCCTCGACAGCGCTGCCACGTCGCAGAAGCCGAACCAGGTGATCGACGCCGAAGCCGAGTTCACGCGGCATCACAACGCCAACGCTCATCGGGGCATCCACATGCTCGGCGAGGAGGCCACCCAGGCGTACGAGGGCGCCCGCGCCACGGTCGCGCGGTTCCTCGGGGCCCCTGAGCCCGAGACGATCGTGTTCACCCGAGGGGTCACGGAGTCGATGAACCTCGTCGCTCAGGGATGGGGGCGCACGCACCTTCGCGAGGGCGACGAGATCCTGATCACCGAGATGGAACACCACTCGAACATCGTGCCGTGGCAGATGACCGCAGCCGTGACGGGCGCGACGCTGCGGTACATCCCACTCACCGACGACGGACTTCTCGACCTCTCTCAGCTCGGGTCGTTGCTTACCGAGCGCACGAAGATCGTGAGTGTCACCGGCATGTCGAATGCGCTGGGCACGATCACGCCGCTGCGCCAGCTGGCCGATTCCGCTCATGCGGTCGGCGCGATCATCGCGGTCGACGCGGCCCAGCTCGCGCCGCATTCACCGATAGATGTTCAGGCGCTCGACGTCGATCTGCTGGGGTTCACGGGCCACAAGATGCTTGGCCCGACGGCGAGCGGCGGTCTCTACGGCAAGAGCGACGTGCTCGAGTCGATGGAACCGATGCTAGGCGGCGGCGAGATGATCCATGAGGTCTTCCACGATCACAGCACGTACAAGTCGGCGCCGTTCAAGTTCGAAGCGGGCACGATGCCGATCGCGCAGCAGGTCGGACTCGCGGCTGCGATCGACTACCTCGACGGGCTCGGCATGGCCAACGTGCGGGCACACGAGGAAGAGATCACGCGGTACGCGCTCGACCGCCTGCTCGACGCAGGCGCCACGGTGTACGGGCCCAAGGACGCGAGCATCCGTGGTGGCGCCGTGAGCTTCTGGTTCAAGGATGTGCACCCGCACGACCTCGCGACGATCTTGAACGAGCAGGGCGTGGCGATCAGGGCGGGCCACCACTGCGCGCAGCTCGCGATGCGCCGCTACGGTGTGCCGGCGACGGCACGGGCATCGTTCTACGTGTACAACACGAAGGACGAGGTCGACGCGCTCGTGGGAGCCCTCGACCACGCGCAGGCCATCTTCAGCTAGTCCGGAACGGGAGAGGAACCGTGGCGCTCGACGACATCTACAAGGAAGTCATCCTCGACCACTACAAGAACCCGCGGAACAAGCGCGAGCTGCCGGGGGCCGAGCTGCAGTGTCACGCGAACAACCCACTGTGCGGTGACGAGATCACCGTCTTCGCCCACGTCGATGGTGGCGCGGTGGCCGAGGTGACCTTCCAGGGCGCGGGGTGTTCCATCAGCCAATCGAGCGCCTCGATGATGACCGAGGCGGTCACAGGGGTGAAGATCGGTGATGCGAGAGGCCTCGCGGAGCGGTTCCGGGGCATGATGGCGGGCGACGTCGAGCCCGCCGAAGACGAGTTCGGCGACCTCGTGGCGCTCAAGGGGGTCGTGCAGTACCCGATCCGCATCAAATGCGCGGTGCTCGCATGGGACGTGCTGCAAGAGGCGCTCGACGGCGCCGGGAGCGCGAGCGGCGCGCAGCCTCACACCGTCTAAGCTTCGCGGCGTGGTCAGCGTGCCGTCGCCCCGTCTCCGCCGCCGTCTCATGCTGCTCGCGGTCGTCGTCGGCGCGCTGCTGCTGATCTCGACCCCCGCCTCCGCACAGTCCAGCGAGCGGATCGTCGACTACGCCGTCGACATCACGATCGAGTCCGACGGCTCGCTGACGATCGTCGAGACGATCGCTTACGACTTCGGCTCGGCGTCGCGACACGGGATCCTGCGGGACATCCCGACACGGCTGCGGTACGACGACACGTACGACCGTGTGTACCCACTCGCAGTGGTCGAGGTGCGGGCCGGCGGAGGGACTCCATCCGGTTACGAAGTCGAGTCGGTGGAAGGCGGTCTCACGCGGATCCGAGTCGGCGATGCCGACATCGAGATCACGGGCCGGCATACCTACGAGCTGACGTACACGGTCGAGGCAGCGCTCAACGGCTTCCCTGATCACGACGAGCTGTACTGGAATGCGATCGGCACCGAATGGCTCGCCCCGATCGAACGCGCGACGGTTCGGGTTCGGGCACCGGCCGACATCACAGAAGTCGCGTGCTTCCAGGGCTACGAGGGCTCGACCTTGCCGTGTGATCGTGTCGTCGCGAGGGGCAACGACGCCCGATTCGCGCAGTCGGGGCTCGGGTCGAACAGCGGCGTCACGGTCGTCGTGGGGCTGCGCAAGGGCGCCGTGCCCGAGCCGATGCCCGTGCTCGAGGAGCGCTGGACCTTCGGTCGCGCGTTCGAGGCCACCCCCGCCACCATGGGTGCGTCCGCTGCGGTTGCGGTCGCGGCGATCGGCGGTGTGACGGCGCTCGTGTGGCGGCGAGGTCGCGACCGGCGGTTCCGCGGCTCGCAGGTCGATCAGGTGATGGGCAACCCGGCCGGGGAGCAGCAGGCGGTGCCGCTCGGGGAAGCGCGGGCATCGGCACCGGTCGAGTTCGCACCTCCCGAGGACATGCGACCCGGGCAGATGGGTACCTTGATCGACGAGCAGGCAAACGTGCTCGACGTCTCGGCCACGCTGGTCGATCTGGCGGTCCGAGGGCACCTGATGATCCAGGAGATCCCCAAGGAAGGTTGGTTCGGCAAACCCGACTGGCGACTGATGCGGCTCGAGCAACCCGACGAAGATCTGCTCACCTACGAGCGACGTCTGATGAACGGCCTCTTCCGGGATGGCACCGAGGTCACGATCTCAGCGTTGAAGAACGTGTTCGCCGAGCGGCTCGAGGGCGTGCAGGAATCGCTGTACGCCGACGCCGTGAAACGAGGTTGGTTCTCCGAGCGCCCCGACAAGGTTCGAGCGCGATGGTCGAGTCGCGGTGTGCTCGCCCTGATCGCGGCAGGCGCCGCGACGTTCGCGCTCGCTCGCTGGACGCATTGGGGGTTGCTCGGCATCCCCTTGATCGTCGCGGCGCTGGTGTTGCTTGCGACCGCCTCGCGGATGCCGGCTCGCACCGCCGAAGGCACGGCGCTGTTGCGCCGCGTCCGTGGGTTCCGGACCGTCATCGAGACGGCCGAGACCCATATGTCGCAGTGGGCCGAGAAGGAGATGGTGTTCACCCGGTTCCTGCCGTTCGCGGTGGTCTTCGGATGCACCGATCGGTGGGCGAAGGCCTTCGAGGGGCTCGGCGTGCAGCCCGACACGAGCTGGTACATCTCACCCCGTCCCTTCGTATTCGGGCAGTTCGCGGACTCGATGGAGGGGTTCGCTGTGACCACGGGGGGCACGATCGCCTCGACCCCGTCGGGGTCGGGTTCGAGCGGATTCTCGGGTGGCTCCTCCGGTGGCGGCGGCGGCGGGGGCGGCGGCGGCAGCTGGTGAGTGCGTCGGGTGCCGTTTCCCGCAGCCTCACCCTAGGATTCCCGGACATGCGCATCGTGTTCAGCGAGGACGGGCAGGACTTCCACCGGCGGGGGTGGCACGAGCTCGTGGAAGCCGATCCGGCAGGAACCTTCTTCCATACGCCGGCCTATCTCAAGCTCTACTGGGAGGAGTTCGGCGAGCAGCCCGACCACCTCCTCCTGGCCTTCGCCGAGGAAGACGACGGAACCCAGGTCGGCGCGGTGGCGTTCGAGCGCATCGGCGAGACGCTGCGCTTCCTCGGGGGCACCGAGGTCACCGACTACATGGGGCCGGTCGGGCTTCCCGAGCGCCGAGACGCGATGACCAAGGAGCTCTGGACGGCGCTGCTTGCCCGGGAGGACTGGCTCGACGCCGACCTCCGTGGCTTGCCCGAGGATCAGCCGTGGTTCGGGCTGCTGCGGGACTCCGCGAGCGCTCATGGGCTCACGGTCACCGAAGACGAGGACGGCGTCTCGCCGTTCCTGCCCCTGCCGAGCTCGTGGGACGACTACCTGGCGGGTCTCTCGGCGAAGTATCGGCACGAGATCAAGCGCAAGGCGCGAAAGCTGACCGAGGAAGCCGGGGACTTCCGCATCG
>JAOUEA010000015.1 GCA_029858935.1 Actinomycetota bacterium | reverse complement strand
CACGGTGTCGGTGTCGCGCCTTCGCGCTTGCCGTTCTCGACCGTGCCACCCCCCCAGCGATCGTGGCAAGCGGTCGCTGACATCGGACCCTCAGCTCACACATCGATACTGAATCGGAAGGTGTGCTCGCCGGTCCACTCCGCGCCGGGCGCCAGCGATTCGAGCACGCGGCTGCGCAGCTCTCCGTGCTCGTCGCGACCGGGTCGCACCACGCCGGTGCACTCGACGAGGCATCTGCCGCCTCGGATCTCGAGCGAGACCCCGACCTGATGGTCCTCCATCTCTACGCATGCCTCCGCGACCGCGAGGACCAGGTCGTCGGAGCGGTCCTCGTCGACGTGATGCTCCAGGAACCGCACGACGAAGGTCCGGATCGTCGCGGCCATCGCCGGCGTCGGCGGGACCCGAAGGGAGCCTCGCCACGCGCCGGCCGGGCCGTCGTTCACGTAGGGAGGTCGGCGAGCGATCGGTCGATGTCGAACGCGGACTCGAGTCCGGTCAACGCGATCACCTTCGCCGGCGATCCCTGGACGCCGACCAACCGCATCTCGCCGCCACGTTCGTTCGCCTGCTTCAAGCAGCCGACGAGCACCCCGAGGCTGGTCGAGTCCATGAAGGTGACATCGGTCAGATCGACGGCGAGGCGCGGTGTGCCGTCGCCGAGTCCCTGCTCGAGGGCCGCACGGAGCGCCTCCGTGGTCGAGAGATCCAGCTCCCCGCTGATACCGACGACGGTCCACGGTCCCGCCGATCGGGTTTCGAACGTTGGCTCCACGGAGAACTCCTCTATCGTGACGGTCGATATGAGCGTCGGCCCTCAGGTGGGGGACCAGTATAGGAAGGAAACCGTGGATCCTCACGAGACAACGGTGAATCTGGGGCTCCCGGCCGACCCGGGCTCGATCGGGGTGCTCAGGGCGGTCGTGGCGAGCGTGGCCTCGCGTATGGCGCTGACCTATGAGGGCGTGGACGATCTTCGCATCGCGGCAGCGGAGGCGGCCGCCCTGGTGCTCTCCTCCGCGCCCGAGGGCTCGCAGCTGTGCGTCGATCTCCTCCCGAGCGATGAAGAGCTTCGGCTCACGATCTGGGTCGAGGGTGCCGGCGGCTCGGCCACGATCGAGGAACGTGGATCGCTGGCGTGGCGAGTGATCGAGGGGCTCACCGACGATTCCGCCGTCACGGATGTTCACGGGAGCCCTGCCATAGAACTGCGTCTACGGACGATCCGAGCGTGATGGAGCACGGCGCCACGGGGGAGGCGGGCGCCGCACGCACGCAGCCCGACGATGACCGGGTCGAGGCCCTGTTCGGCCTGCTGCCCGATGCGGCGGCGCGGGACGAGATCGCGACCCGGTTCGCGTCGTTCGCCGAGTACCTCGCGAGGCGCTTCGCCGGCCGTGGAGAGCCGGTCGAGGATCTCAACCAGGTCGCGATGATCGGTCTGCTGAAGGCGATCGACCGATTCGACGACGATCGGGGAGTGCAGTTCTCCACCTACGCGGCGGCGACGATCATCGGCGAACTGAAGCGGCACTTCCGCGACAAGGGATGGTCGCTCAGGGTGCCTCGGCGACTGCAGGAGCTTGCCGTGCGGGTGAACCGCGAGATGCCCGAGCTCACACAGAAGCTCGGGCGGTCTCCGACGATCCCGGAATTGGCCGACCACCTCGCGGTGAGCACCGAAGACATCGCCGAGGCGATGGACGCGGTGCAGGCGTACTCGACGGCCTCGATCGACACGCCGGCAGGTGACGATGCCACCGCTCCGATCGACTCCCTGGGTGGCGCCGATCCGTCGCTCGAACTCCTGGAGGAGTGGTCGACGATCGCTCCGGCGGTCGCCGAGCTGTCGCCTCGCGACCGTCGCGTGCTCTATCTGCGGTTCTTCCGCGGGCTGACACAGAGCGAGATCGCCGAGGACATCGGGGTGAGCCAGATGCATGTCTCGCGCATCCTGACGCAGACGTTGGAGAAACTGCGGCGAGCCGCCACCGCATAGCGGGGCGGCTCGCAGCGGATCGGGTCGACCGTGGCTCAGGTGAGCCGGGGCAGGACGTACAGGCCGAGGAAGCCCAGGATCGCCAACACGATGACGACGATCGCGGTGTACTTGATCGCGGCGTACCCGACCAGGCCCCCACCCGGTTCCTCGGGGGTGGCGGGGCGGTGGGTGTGTGGCTCGTTCTCGTGCATGCCGTTCCTCCTTGACGGTTGTCGTTCTCGGTTCCTCATCAGCCGCAGGGCGACATGGCTCGTGACGTGGGAGCGAGCTTCGCGCTCGCGATCTCCTCGCGGCGATGCGGTCGTCGTCGGGCCACTTCGAGGCCATCGCTCCGGCTCTTACCCGCGACGCCGAGCCGGGAAACCCTCGTTCGTGAATGGGCGACGATCAGGAAGGAGGTTCCACCGTGTCCTCGGAGCGTCGACTGAGATGCGACGGTGGAGGCGTTCTCATCGAGGGCGGCCGATGACGACGATGGCCACGTCGTCATCGAGTGCGACGGAGGGAAGCAGCTCGTTCTCGATGCGCCGGACGATCTCTTCGCTGGAGTACCCGGCGCACGTCGACAACAGCATGGCCAAGCGCCGTTCGCCCTCGTCGATGCCGACGCGCCGTTGCTCGACGAGGCCGTCGGTGAACGCGACGATCGTGTCCCCATCCGACAGTTGGGTGGTGACGTCGTGCAGCGTGGGGTCGGAGAACGTGCCCAGGAGGGTGCCCGGCTCCCCCACCCGCTGCACGGAGCCATCACTGCGGATCACGAACGGCATCGGATGTCCCGCCAAGCAGACGGTCACATGAAGGCCCCCGGGGTCGGATCGCAGTCGCATCTCGCACGCGGTGCAGAAACGTTCCGCGGTGACGTGTTCGGCGCCGAGCAAGGTTTCGTTGAGGGCCAGCAGGACGGCGGCGGGCCGCGATTCGTAGCGCGCCGTCGCTCGCACGGTGTGGGCGGCGAGTCCCATGATCGCGGCTGCGTCGGGGCCCTTTCCCGAAACGTCGCCGATGACGATGCCCCAGGAGGTGTCCCCGTGAGGGAAGACAGCGTAGAAGTCGCCTCCGATCTGGTCGTCCTCTGAGAAGGGGAGGTAGGCGGCAGCGAGGTCGACGCCCTCGATGTGCGGCATGCTGGTGGGAGCGAGGCTCCGCTGGAGGGCGTGCGACATGGCCGTCCGGCTGTCATAGAGCGTCGCTCGCTCGAGTGCCGAGGCAATCCGGCTCGCAGCCAGCTCGAGAACCTCGACGTCATCGCTCGTGAATCGGCGAGGAGTACGGCTCGCCACGTGGATCACGCCGCGTGTCTGCTCCCGAAACACGAGCGGAACGCCCATGAGTGAATGCATCTCGGTCAACCAGCTCCTCGCCACCTCGTAGGTGCTCAGGTCATCCACGACGAGGGGAGACACGGTGCTCGCGATCTTCCCCGCGATGCCGGTGCCGATCGGGATCGACGGCTGCGATCCTGCCGTCGAGGCGCCGACCGTGCTGTGCTCGACCAAAGTGCTGCCCTCGCGATCGAGCAGCAGGAGCGTTGCCGAGTCCGTCTGCAGGACCCGGCGCAACGTCTGCATGAGGCGCTCGGCGAGATCGTCGAACCCGAGGCCCGTGAGCGTCGCGTCGGTCACGGCCTGCAGCTGGCGCAGACGGGTCGTGGCTCGGATCAGGCTCGTCTGGATCTCCGATCGCTCGGTCACGTCCTGGAAGGAGGCGACCGCGCCGATGATCGTCCCATCCCCGTTCGCGTGGATCGGCGCGGAGTCGACTTCGATGGTGACGGTCGAGCCGTCGGATCGTTCGATGACCATTTGCTCGCCGATCACGACCTCGCCGGTACGGAGGGAACGGATGATCGGATACGACGCCGGCTCGCGTGGACGCCCATCGGTGTCTCGAGCCGTCCACGGCACGTCGTCCGATTCCAGTCGTAGGCCGGGTTCGGGCCGAAACATCAGCAGGTCGTGCGCCCGCTCGTTCTGTATCGACAACGCGCCCGCGGCGTCGAGCACCACGACGCCGTTGGGCATCTGGTGCACGATCTGGCGGATCGTGTTGCGTTCCGCGGCCAAGGCGCGGGCGAGCGATTGCACCTCCGCGGCCGCCTCACCGGCTTCGTCGTTGGCTGCATCCTTCAGGGCGAGGGTGTAGGCGACCACGAGCGAAACGACCACGAAGATCACGACGGCGATGAGGTCTTCCGGGTGGGGCGATGAAAGGCGCCATGCCGGAAGGACCTCCAAGGTCACGATCAAGGCACCCGACGCGAGGGTGGCCACGAGGCTTGCCGCGAGACGCCCGACGAGCGTCGCGGCAACCGTCGCGACGAGGAACGGCAGACCGACGAAGCGCTCGAAGATGGCGAGGTCGATCGAGAGCCACGCCGCGAACCATGGCAGCATCAGGGCGAGGCCCAGCCCCGTCAGGAGCTCAGGCGTCGAACGAGGGCGCCACATCTGCTGGCGCAGCGAGCGGTCTGTGAGGTTGGCCGGCATTCGGGTCGTGATGTCGAGGTCTCCCCTCGGCGTCCGGTGAGGACATCCCGGCAGGGAGGCCTTCGGCTCATACGGTACGCGCTGAGGTGAGATCGGTGAGGCGCGGCCGCGTGAGTGGTGGTGGACCGCTGACCCGTATGTGGCCGAATGCGTTGCAGCGGAATTTCAGTCGGTGAACTGTGCTTCCTCGGTCGACCCTCTCAACGCGAGCGTCGACGAGCTCCCACCGCTGATCACGGTCGAGACCCGGTCGAAGTAGCCCGTACCAACCTCGGCCTGGTGGCGCGTGGCCGTGTATCCCTCGTCTTCCATGGCGAACTCGCGCTCCTGCAGTCGCACGTACGCGCTCATGCCCTCGTCGGCGTAGCCGCGCGACAGCTCGAACATGCTCGCGTTCAGCGCGTGGAAGCCCGCGAGGGTGATGAACTGGAAGCGGTATCCCATCGCGCCGAGCTCCTTCTGGAACCGCGCGATCGTGGAGTCGTCGAGATGCTGTTTCCAGTTGAACGAAGGGCTGCAGTTGTAGGCGAGCAGCTTGCCCGGATACATCGAGTGCACCCCGTCGGCGAACGCCCGAGCCTCGTCGAGATCGGGCGTGGCGGTCTCGCACCAGATGAGGTCGGCGAACGGAGCGTAGGCTTGGGCGCGGGCGATCGCTGCTTCCATGCCGTTGGTCACCTGGTAGAAGCCTTCGTGCGTGCGTTCGCCCTTCACGAAGCGGTGGTCGCGTGGATCGATGTCGCTCGTGAGCAGCGTCGCCCCGAGGGCGTCGGTACGTGCCACGACGAGCGACGGCACGCCGAGCACGTCGGCGGCGAGTCGAGCGGCGGTGAGCGTGCGAACGAACTGATCGGTCGGCACCAGCACCTTGCCGCCGAGGTGCCCGCACTTCTTCTCGCTCGCGAGCTGATCTTCGAAGTGCACGCCGGCGGCGCCGGCTTCGATCATCGCTCGCATCAGCTCGAACGCGTTGAGGGCGCCCCCGAAGCCCGCCTCGGCATCGGCGAGGATCGGCACCATCGTCCGAGTATCGATGCCCTCGCTCCAGGCGATCTGGTCGGCGCGCTGCATCGCGTTGTTGATGCGCCTCACGACCGCCGGCACCGAGTTCGCCGGGTACAGGGACTGATCGGGGTAGGTGTGACCGGCGAGGTTCGCATCGGCGGCCACCTGCCACCCGCTGAGGTAGATCGCTTGCAGACCGGCCTTGACCATCTCCACCGCCTGACCGCCTGTCAGCGCTCCCAGCGCATGCACGTAGTCGGTCTCCGTGACGAGCTGCCACAGGCGCTGAGCGCCTCGCGTGGCGACCGTCTGCTCGACCAGGAAGGAACCACGCAGCTTGATCACGTCTTCTGCGGAGTACGGTCGTTCGACGCCCTTCCACCTCGCGTCGGTTTCCCACTCATGCTCGAGCTCCTCAGCCGCTCGGGCGATGCGCTCCTCGATCGTGCCGCCCATCGTGTGTGCCCCCTTGCCTGTGCATCGTCTACCCCGGGAAACGAAAGGACCTCCCGCTCGGCGAGAGGCCCCCTGGCGCGCGTGGACGCGAAGCGCGTCCGCGACGCCCTACGCGCTCGATACGAAGTTGAACGCTGATTCAAACATCTGCCTCGATTGTGCCACACGGCCCCGGGGGGGTGTCAATCACGGTGCCATGGCACCGACGATGCGCTCGCGGACGGGGTCTCAGGAACCCAGCAGTCTCGCGACGCCGAACCGACGATGCCCGCGGTCGAACGCTTCGCCGGCCACGACGATCCTGCCGTCTGCCTGCAGTGCCACGTCCCGGGCGGTGTCGCTTCCCCCACCGAAGTCGACGACCACGCGGCCGTCCTTAGAGAAGTTCTTGTCGTAGGCGCCGTTGGGCTTCAAGCGCACGATGCCGAACTGGTCGTTGCCCGAGCGACGGATACGCCCGACCACGACGATCCGCCCGTTCGATTGCACGGCGGAGGCATGGGCGAACTCGTAGTCCGACCCGAAGGCGAGGATGCGGATCCCGTCGCCGTGAAAGGTGTCATCGAGGCGCCCGTTCTCGCCATATCGCAGCACGCCCCAGTCGGCCTTGCCGCCGTTCGCCACGTGGCCGACGACGATCAGCTTGTGATCGGATTGCTCGGTCACCCCGTAGGCGGTGTCGGGACCATTCGCGACATCGGTCGTCTTCACGCCTCGTTTGCCGAAGGTGCGGTCGAGCGCACCGCCGATCTGCACGCGGGCGATCGCCATGCGGGGGGAGAGCCCCGACTCGGCTGCGCCCACTGCGACGATCTTGCCTCCTGCCACGGTCGCGAGATCGTTGATCTGCTCGCCCGCGGGGCTCAGGTCGATCGTCACGCGACCGTCGCCGCCGAAGTTGCGATCGCGCGAGCCGTTCGGACGCAGTCGGGCCAGGGCCCAGCGGGTCGTGTCGCCGTTGGACGTCGAGCCTCCCAGCACGATCTTGTCGTTCGCGCCCACCGCGACGGCGTTGGCCCCCTGGAACTCCTTGCCGAAGGTGACGAAGGTGATGCCGTCGGAGGAGAAGCTCCGGTCGAGCACGCCGCGCGGACCATAGACCGCGATGGCCATGCGGGTGCCCGAAGGGCGGTCGCGTTCACCGGCGACCACGATGCGCCCGTTCGACCCCAGCGCGATATCGAACGCGTAGTCCGTTCCGCCGAGATCGGTGATGACACGTCCGTCGCCGCCTCCGAAGTTCTTGTCGAGCGTCCCGTTGGGCCGGAATCGGGCGAGCGCGAAGTCGGTGTCGGCACCGAGCGTGTATCCCGCGACCAGGATGCGTCCCTTGGCATCGATCGCCATCCCGAACGCCGTCGCGCCCTTCGGGAACGCGGTGGCTCTGCCGTCTCCGGAGAATGACTTGTCGAGTTTTCCGGCTGCGGCGAAGGCCGAGCTCGCGGGACCGGCGAGCACGGCGAGCACGATCGTCGCGGACATCGCCGCGCGGACCCGCGCGCTTCGCATCGTGCCCCCTCCCCGGTGGGTTGCTCGGCGAGGGTATGGGCGAGACGCCTTACAGGTCAAGCCGCCCGCCGGTCGACCCTTCAGATCGATGACCGAACGCCCGTCGCCGCACGGCGGATGCGGATGTCTCCGCTGACGCTTGCCGCTCTGATCTCGAAGGCTGCTACGTCATCGGCCCCGCCGTCGTGGGGGTCGAGTTCCGACACCGCATCGCCCGAGGTCGATGACGCGTCGAACCACACCCTGGTGCCGGCGGACACCCCGACGTCGATGTCGCCCGACACTGACCGCAAGGACAGATCCCCGTGGGCCGAGCGGATCGAGAGGTCGCCCGAGGCCGACATCGCCCGCGCCGTTCCCATCGCCTCATCGATCGTCACGTCGCCCGAGGCGGTTCGGGCCTCGAACGCACCCCCGACCGTACCGACTTCGATGTCGCCGGAAGCCGTCGTCACGGTGAGATCCCCTTCCACCGTGCCGATGCGGACGTCGCCGCTGGCGGTCTTCGTTCTTGCATGACCGGCAACTCGGTCGATCGAGGCTTCGCCCGAGCCCGATCGGAACTCCAGCGACCTCAGCACGCCGTGCGTCGCCAGGTCTCCGGTACCGGTCGCGATGTCGGCTCTCGAGGCCTCCGGGAGCGCGACCTCGACGAGGAGGTCGCGCCGGCCGAACCCCCAGGCCCCCCTGTGTTGTTCGATGTCGATCCGGGTGAGCTCGTCCGATGCTTCGCACGTGATCGCGACCTCGTCGGGACCGCGCTCGCCGGTCACCGACACGGTGGCGGTGGCCTCATCGGTGCCGGTGATCCGCACGGCGCCCGATCGAAGACGCACATCGAGGTGCAGCTCGCCGGCGATATCGAAGGTCCTTGGTTCCATGCGGTGATCTCCTAACCTTGTCCATATCCGGTGAGGCGGGTGCCGACGACCTTGCGTCCTCGATGGTCCAGGGCCCGCTTGACGGCTGCGACGAGCCACGCGTTCGTCGAGCGCCCCTCCCGGTCAGCAGCGCGTTCGACCTGCGCCTTCAACGATTCCGGCATCCGCAGGGTGAGTCGGGCGGTGCCGCCGTCGACGTCGTCGGGAAGGGGGGTGGCTGCGGCCGGCTCGTCGTGCACGTACACGAGCTCGACGTCACGCCCGGCGAGTCGCACTTCCACGTGGCCCGAGGTCATCTGCTCGCTGAGTTCGAGCGCAGCCTGGCCCATCGCGTCGAATAAGCGAAGCTGGAGCGATGAGCGGAGCATGCCGACGATCCGGGCTCCCGCTGCGGCGTCGTCGCCTGTCGCGAGCGCCTCGAGGTCTGTCTCGACCGCGTCGAGGAAGGGACCGGTCTCCACGTCAGCTCGCCGACTCGTCGTGTTCGGGGTTGGGACGTCGTGGGCTTGCGCTGCGACGCTTGGTTCGACGGTGATCCTCGCTCGCCCGTGCGATGTCTCGCACGTGGAATCGCAGCAGCTCGGTTCGGAATCCCGGGTCGATCATGACACCCTCCTGACGTCGTAGATCTGTCGCCCTCGCATCATCATGACGGCATTATGACGTCACGCAGCCTGGATGTCAAGCCAGCGTGAGACGAGCTGGTGGGATGCTGCAACCGAGCGGCGTCAGGGAACGATCTTGGAGATCGGCAGTTCGAGGATGTCGGTGGCGCCGGCCGCCTTCAGCTCCGGGATCAGGCGATTCACGCCACGTTTGTCCACGACCGTCTCGATTGCATAACCGCCGTCGGCGAGCGGCGACACGGTCGGGGCCTTCATCGACGGCACGACGGCCAGCACCGCATCACGCCCCGACTCGGAGACGTTCAGCTTGATCAACACGCGACCCTCGGCGGCCAGCGCGCCCAGCAGCAGGGTCGTGATGTCGTCCATCGCGGCACGCTTGGCCCGGTCGGCCGCCGCATCGAGGTTCGCGACCAGCACCGGGTCGGAGGTGAGGAGGGTCTCGATGATCTTCATCCCGTGCGCGCGCAGGGTGCTGCCCGTTTCGGTCACGTCGACGATCGCGTCGACGATCTCGGGCACCTTCGCTTCGGTGGCGCCGTAGCTCCATGCGACCTTGACAGGGATGCCGAGCCCGGCGAAGTGCCGCTCGGTGATCTTCACGAACTCCGTGGAGATACGCGACCCGGCCGGCATCTCGGTCGCGCTGGTGGCCGGATGGTCGTTGGGCACCGCGAGCACGATCTTGGTGCCGTGGCCGGGACCGGACTTTGCATAGCTGAGGCTCGTGAGCACCTCGACCTCGCTCCCGGTCTCGGCGATCCAGTCCTGTCCGGTGATGCCGAGATCGAACAGGCCGTCGGCCACGTAGGTCGGGATCTCCTGCGGACGGAGCACGCTCACCCGCTCGATGCGATCGTCGTCGATCGAACCGTGATAGTCGCGGTTCGACGAGCGGCGCACCTGCAGGTCGGCGGCCTCGAACAGCCGGAGCGTCTGTTCCTCGAGGGAACCCTTGGGGATGACCAGCTTCAACATCGATTCCGGAGTGTATCCGTGGGCGTCAGCCCTCGGACCCGGAAACGGCGCGGAAGAAGCAGCTCCGCTCCCCCGTGTGGCAGGCGGCTCCTTCCTGGTGCACGCGCGCGACGATCACGTCGGCGTCGCAGTCGACCCGCAGCTCCTGCCAGTGCTGCAGGTGTCCGCTCGTGTCGCCCTTGCGCCACAGCTCGCGCCGCGACCGCGACCAATAGACCATGCGCCCCTCGGTGAGCGTGTGCTCGAGCGACTCGCGGTTGGCCCACGCCAGCATGAGCACCTCACCGGACCCGGCATCTTGCGCGATCACGGGGATCAGTCCCGCGTCGTCGTACCGAAGGGCGTCGACGTCGACCGGCGACCGGTCGAGATCGGGGGGACCCTCAGGGCGTCCGAGGTCACTCACAGCCTCACCTCCACGCCTCGAGCGCGCAGGTACTCCTTGACTTCACGGATCGTGAGCTGGCCGAAGTGCAGCCGGCTCGCCGCGAGCACGGCATCGGCTCGGCCGTGCACGAGGGCCTCGGCGAAGTGGTCGAGGTCCCCGGCGCCGCCGCTCGCGACCACCGGGACCCGGACCTCGTCGCCGATCGCTCGCAACAGGCCCAGGTCGTAGCCTTCGCCCGTGCCGTCACGATCCATCGACGTCAGCAGGATCTCCCCGGCGCCTCGATCGGTCGTGGCCTCGACCGCCCACTCGATCGCGTCGCGTCCCGCCGGCGTCCGACCGGCGTCGACGAAGACTTCCCACCCCTCGGCGTCCGGACGTCGTTTCGCGTCGATCGCGATGACCATGCACTGGGTGCCGAAGCGGTCGGCGCACCGCTGCAACAAGGCCGGGTCGCGTACCGCGGCCGAGTTCACTGCGACCTTGTCCGCCCCGACGCGCAGGAGCTCGTGAACGTCGTCGTCGCGTTTCACGCCACCGCCGACCGTGAGTGGGATGAATACCTGCTCCGCGGTGCGGGCGATCACGTCGAGCGTCGCGGCCCGCCCCTCGAGGGTGGCGGTGATATCGAGGAAGACGAGCTCGTCGCCGCCTTCGCGATCGTAGTGAGCTGCGAGCTCCACCGGGTCGCCCGCGTCGCGCAGCTCCTGGAACCTCGTGCCCTTCACGACCCGCCCGGCGTCGACGTCCAGGCAGGGCATCACGCGCTTGGCGAGGCTCATCGCCGGTTCATCCCCGGATCACCTGCGCGAGCCTGAGCGTCTTCTCGTACAGGGACTTCCCTGCGACGGTTGCCTCGCAGCCGAGATCGCGTAGCGCCCAGACGTCGTCGGCGTCGCGCACGCCGCCGCTCGCGATCACGGGGGTGTCGGTGAGTTCAAGGACGTGCTCGTAGAGGGTCATGTCGGGGCCCTTGAGCGTGCCGTCGCGCGCGATCGAGGTCACGAGGTACCTCGGCGATCCGGCGTCGTCCAGCATCGGGATCGCCTCGTCGAGCGCCGGGCCCGCTTCCTGCCACCCTCGCACCATGACGTGACCGCCGCGTACGTCGATCGCCACCACGATCGCTTCGGCGTGTTCCTCGATCGCCGCACGAACGAACGAGGGGTCGCCGGCCGCGGCGGTGCCCAGGATCACACGCTTGGCGCCCCGGCTCAGGATCGCGTCGATGTCTTCCTGCGAGCGGATGCCCCCGCCGACCTGCACGGGAACCTGCACCGCACGGCAGATCGCCTCGACCCGCTCACGGTTGTCGCCCTCGCCGAGGGCCGCGTCGAGATCGACCACGTGCAATCGCCGCGCACCCTCCTCCTGGAAACGCACGGCGACTTCGACGGGGTCGGCCGAGTAGGCGGTTTCGACGTCGGGGTCACCCTGCAGGAGGCGCACCGCACGTCCGCCACGCAGATCGATCGCGGGGATCACGATCATGCGAGCGACCTCACGAACCGTTCGTACACGTGTAGACCCGGCTCGCCCGATTTCTCGGGGTGGAACTGCGTCGCGAAGACGTTGTCGTGTGCGACCGCAGCCGAGAACGTGCTTCCGTACGTGGTGCTCGCCACCGTGTGGACGCCGGTTGGCGGCGCGAACGAGTGCACGAAGTAGAAGCGCGTTCCGTCGGGGAGCCCTTCGAGATAGGCGTGCGGAGCTGTCCAGGTCGCCGTGTTCCACCCCATGTGGGGCACCTTCACGTCGCCCGTCAGGCGCTCGACGCGCCCCGACACGATGCCGAGGCCCGGCTCGGGGTCCTCGTCGCTTCCCTCGAACAGCACCTGCATGCCCACGCAGACCCCGAAGATCGGGCGCCCCGCAGCGAGGAAGTCCTCGATCGCCAGATCCATGCCGTGGTGACAGATCGCGCGCATGCACGCCCCGAAGTGCCCGACTCCGGGGATCACCAATGCGTCGGCTCCGGCGATCTCGCCGGCGTCGCGGGTCACGAGCGCGCTGCCGCCGACACGCGCGATCGCGCGTGAGACCGAGTGAAGGTTGCCGGAGCCGTAGTCGACCACGGCGATCGTAGACGCCATCAGGTCCCCGAGAGGGTCCCCTTCGTGGACGGGACGCCGTCGCGGCCGGTCAGGCCACACGCGTCCCCGAGCGCCTTGGCCATCGCCTTGAACTCCGCCTCGCAGATGTGATGGGGCGAGCGGCCGGAACGCAGGTGCACGTGGATCGTCATGTTCGCCGCCTGGGCGAACGCGCGCACGAAGTCCTCGAGCAGCCCGGTGTCGAAACCGTCGATCGTCTCGTACGGCACGGGAACCTCGTGCACCACGAAGTTGCGTCCGGCGAGGTCGAGTGAGACCTCGACCGCCGCCTCGTCGAGCGGCACGGTGATCGACGCGAAGCGGCGCACGCCCGCTTTGTCACCCAGCGCCTCGGTGAGAGCCGTGCCGATCGCGATGCCGCAGTCCTCGACGGTGTGGTGCCCGTCGACCTGCAGATCGCCTTTGCACGTGATGTCGAGGTTCCATCCGGCGTGCTTGCCGAGCTGTTCCAGCATGTGGTCGAAGAACGCGATGCCGGTGTCGGACGTGCTCGCGCCATCACCGTCGAGGTTCAGCTCCACGGTGATGTCGGTTTCTTTCGTCGTGCGGGTGACGCTCGCCGTGCGGGTCATCCGGACAGCACCTCCTGCAGGCTCGCGAGGAACAGATCGACCTCGTGCGATGCTCCGGCGGTCACGCGCAACGCGTTGGGCACCACGGCGGTGAGGTCACGCACCAGCACCCCACGATCGAGCAGGGCTCGCCAGACCTGCCGGGCGTCATGCGGAGATGGCGGCACGAAGAGCACGAAGTTCGCGTCGCTCGGGAACACCGTCATGCCGGGCACCGCGGTGAGCTCCCGCACGATGCGGTCGCGCTGGGCGCGGATCGCATCGAGGAGCGACATGGCCTCGGCCGTGTGATGCAGCGCCACGATGCCGGCAGCCTGCGCGAGCGCTGACATGTGATACGGCAAGCGAACCCGCTGCAGGTCGGCGACGACCTCGGGGTCGGCCAACACGTACCCGAGCCGCGCCCCCGCCATCGCGAACGCCTTCGAGAAGGTGCGAACCACCGCGACGTTCGGATGGTCGGCGACGAGCTTCAGCGTGCTCTCTCCGCCGAACTCGATGTAGGCCTCGTCGACGATCACGAGCGCCGCCGTCCGGTCGGCCAGCGAGGCCACTGACTCGAGCGGCTGCGCATTGCCGGTCGGATTGTTGGGGGAGCAGACGAAGATTACGTCGGGTTCGCCGGCGAGCGCCAGTTCGATGGCGGGTTCATCGAGCGCGTAGGGCGGATCGAGCCTCAGCCCCGCGAGCTGGGTGTGCGTCAGCCGAGCCAGCCGCGAGTGCAGCAGGTACGTGGGCTCGAAGACGGTCGCGGTCTGTCCGGGGCCTCCGTAGGCCATCAGGAGCTCGCTCAGCACCTCGTTCGAGCCGTTCGCGGTCCAGGTGCCCTCGACGGGGTGGCCATGGTGGGAAGCCAGTTCCTCGCGCAGGCGCGTCATCTGACCGTCGGGATAGCGGTTCAGCGGCAGGTCGCGCACCACCTCGGCGAGCTCGACGGAGAACGCTTCGGGCAGCGGGTGGGGGCATTCGTTCGTGTTCAGGCGGGCGGCCACGTCGAGTTGGGGCGACACGTATGGGTCGACGTCGCGCAGTCCGGCGCGTGGTTCCGCGGCCGGGGTCACGGCTCGACTACCTCGGCGGTTCCGGCCCGGGCGTCCATCGCCCGAGCGTGACCGACGAGCCCTTCGGCGTTCGCGATCGCCGCGGTGCCCGGCGCGTACCGGGCCGCGCTGCGCTTGTCGAGTCGGACCACCGAACTCACGGTGACGTAGTCCGACGCGCGCAGGCCACTCGAGAACCTCGCCGTGCCGGCGGTCGGTAGCACGTGGTTGGAGGCGACGCCGTAGTCGCCGAACGGCACGGCGCTCCACCGTCCGAGGAAGATCGCGCCTGCGTTCCTGACGGTGGGCAAGAACGCCTCGGGCTCGGTGAGCAGCAGCAGAAGGTGCTCGGACGCCAGGTCGTTCACGACCTGGGCGGCTTGGCCGAGGTCGCGCACGAGCACCGCCTTCGCATACGCGAGCGCGGCATCGACGATCGCTCGCCGGCCAGCATCGCGGAGAGCTTCGTCGAGCGCCTGGGCGACCCGGTCGACGAGGTCGGGGTCGGGCGTTATGAAGAACGTGCGCGCTTCGGGGTCGTGCTCAGCCTGCGCGATCAGATCGAGCGCGGCCATATCGATGTCGACGTCGCCCTCGGCGACGATCGCGAGCTCCGACGGGCCTGCCAGTCCGTCGATGCCGACGGTGCCGGCCACCTGTCGCTTGGCCTCGGTGACGTAGGCGTTCCCAGGCCCGACGATGCGGTCGACGCGCGGGATCGACTCCGTGCCGTACGCCATCGCAGCGACCGCCTGCGCCCCGCCGGTCTTCGCGACGTAGTGCGCCCCCGCCTTCCGCGCGGCGTAGAGCACCGGGGAGGGAACCGAACCGTCGGCTTGAGGCGGGGTGCAGAGCACGATCTCGGACACGCCCGCCACGACGGCGGGCACGACGGTCATGCACACCGACGACGGATAGACGGCGCGTCCACCGGGCACGTAACAGCCGACCGACTCGAGCGGCCGGACGATCTCGCCGAAGCGCACGCCGTCACGCTCCTCCCACCATTCCCTGGGGAGCTGCCGTCCGGCGAGGTCGCGCAGGCGTGCGATCAGATCGTCGAGCGCGGCGCCGAGCTCCGGGGGCGTGTCGCGCTCCGCGGCCTCGAATTCCTGGTCGGACACCAGCACGCCGCCCTCGCTGAGCACGGCGCCGTCGAAGCGGTGGGCGAGCTCGATCAGCACGTCGTCGCCTTCGACGAACACGCGCCGCAGGATGCCGGCCACCGTGTCGGCGACCGTGGGGTCGGTCTCGAGCCGGGTGGCGTCGAGACGCTCTCCCCGCTCTCGCAGGTCGAGGAGCTCGAGCATCGTCAGTGCTCCTCTGAGGTCCTGTGATGTCCCGCGGCGTCGGTCCCAACCGGCGCCAGCGAGTGCCTGATGCGCCGATCGCGCGCCAGCAGGATCCATCCACTCACTCCGACCGCGAAGGCGGCGACGGCGAGCATCGCGATGGCAACGATGAGCAGGGTTTCGCGGTCCATGGAAGGGTTCCAGGGTACCGAAACCGACCTTCCGGCAGCCCGGACGGCGATCGGACCGAGAGCGGACATGGAAGCGGGCCGGCGCCCCGTGCGCCGGCCCGCCCAGGTACGGGAAGTCGGAACGGTCTACTTCACGCTGCTCTTCAGGCGTGCGCCCGCGGTCACCTTGACCGTTGCGCTCGCGGGGATGTTGATCGTGTCGCCGGTGCGCGGGTTGCGGCCCGTGCGCGCGGCGCGGTTCACCTTCTGGAACGAGATGAAGCCCGGGATCGAGATCTTGTCGCCCTTGGCGACCTCGGACTCGATCGTCTCGGTCATCGCCTTGATGACGTCGTCAACGGTGGACTTGGCGACACCGGACTTGTCCGAGATCGCGTCGACCAACTCGGCCTTGTTCATACAGACACCTCCCCAGGTGTGGTCAGGAACCCGGGCAGCCTACCCGGAAACCGCGCCATTCCGCGGATTTCCACGAGGTTTCTGCCATCGATGCAGGTCAGGTGCCGTTCCGATCGACCTCGAGCCGGCTACCGAGGAGCCGTTCGGCTACCGTCGAAGGTATCGTCGGCGTGGGGCGCGCTGGGGTCGAGCCGGTCTGCGAGCAGGTCGTCGGCGAGCCGGAATGCCATCGACGAGACGTCGAGATCCTCACGGTTCGCGAGCACGATCACGGTGACGCCTTCGGTCGGGAACCGCACCATCTTCGACTCCCACCCGGGGAAGTTTCCCCCGTGACTGACGATCGGAAGGCCTCGATGGGAGCGCACCGACAGTCCCCACGCGTAGTGGATCTCGGTCCCGTCGGTGAGCGTGCCGCGGCTCGTGAGTCGTGCGGGCAGCCATCCGTCCGTGAGCCGGTCGTCGTCGAAGTTCTCGTTCCACGTCGCGAGGTCGGCGACCGTCGTCCACAACCCGCCCGCCCCCACCGCATGGAACCGCGCCGGCTCGACATGCACCGTCCCGTCGTCGGCCTCGAAGTGTCCCCGCGCGGTGCGCACGGGCAGGGGGAGCGGCTCGTCGCGGAAGAACGTGTCGGTCATGCCGAGCCGATCGAAGATGCGCATGCGCGCGAGCTCGGCGAGGGATGTGCCGCTGACCGCCGCCGCGACTTCGGCGAGCAGCAGGTAGCCCCGGTTCGAGTAGCCGTAGCGAGAGCCCGGCTCGAAGTCGAGTTCTGGAACCGTTCGCACGGCGTCGAGCAGGTCGGCGTTTCCCCATGACGGCACGCCAAACGTGGGCACGCCTGGCCCCTCCCGCGCTCGTTCCCTGACGCCGCCCGTGTGATGCACCAGCTGCGAGATCGTCACGCGCTCGCCCCAGTCGGGCAGGGCGGGCACGAACCGCGACACGGGATCGCCGACGTCGAGGGCGCCGTCATGCTCGAGCAAGGCGATGCAGGCTGCCACGAACTGCTTGGCGATCGAGCCGACGTAGAAGATCGAATCGGGCTCGAGTGGCCGGCCCGTGTCGGCCCGCGCGAGCCCGTCGACCGAGACGTCGAGGGTTCCGTCGCGCACGATGCCGGTGACCGCTCCGGCGGCCACGGCGGGCGGTCCTAGCCTTCCCGGAGCGCTCTGCGTTTGTGCTCCGTGCGGCGCTCGGCCTCGAGACGCTCGAGGTCGACCTCGGCGTCGCTCACGTAGCTGAACGTCTCGCCGATCGCGGGGTGCACGTCGGCGATGAGGCGGTGCATCGACTGGGCGACCCGGCGGTAGACGGGGTGACCGGCCGGCTGCGATCGGAGCTCGGTCAGGTGCATCGCCTCTCGAGCGGTCATCTGCATCACGAACCTGATGCGATAGGCCATCGACACCGCGTATTGGGCCTGCTCGCCGAACCCGGCCTCGAGCAACGCGCGTTCTGCGTCGGCGCTGGCCTGCATCACGCGTTCCCAGTCGCCGCGCAATCCGGCGTCGTCGATCTGGGCCGGCGTTTCGTACCCGTGCTCGGTCGTGAGCCGCTGCCATTCGATCGTGAGTGGACGATGACGCTGCAGGTCTCGGAACGCGCCGTAATCGCACAGCACGTCGAACCGGTAGCTCGTGCGCTCCCAGGCACGGCCGGGCTTGTGTCGCCGGTTGGTTCGCTCGCCGACGCTCGCGCGCAGGATCTCGGCGGTCTGCTCCCGGGACAGCGACCGAGCCAGCGCCAACAACTGGTCGTCGGGGACGTCGGACGACGCATACAACACGGCCGCGGCGATCTTGGTTTCGCCCTCGGGATCGTGATCGACGAGGGTGACCTCGCCGCGATGCTCCGGTTTCACGCCGGCCTCGCCGAGCACCCGCGCGGTCAGCGCGTCGACGCGTTCGCGGTTCGCCTGCCAGTAGCGCGACCAGGCGACGCCGCGTTCCTCGACGTCGACCCGCTTCAAGAATTCGGGGATCACCTTGCGCAGCTCGGTGATCATCAGCTCGCCGTACTCACGCATCTCGGCCAGCGGGTGCACCGCGAGACGCATCAGCAGCTGTTCGTAGGACTGACCCGTCGCGTAGATGCCCAGGTTCGACCGGGTGCCTGCCGGCAACAGCACCCGCAGCGTGTCGCAGGTCTTCGCCATGATCGTCTGGCGGTAGACGAAGTCGCTGTCGCCGTCCTGCTGGGGGTGGCGATCCTTGAACCAGGCCTCCATGGGCTCGTACATGCGACCGTAGGTCGTGAACGCCTCGTCGAGGAAGGCCGCGTATCGCTCGCCTGCGGGCGTGCCTTCTAGCTCGGGTGGCACGGTTGCACGCCAGGCGCCGCCTGGGCGGTCGTCGTAGCGCATGTATCGCGTCGACTGCTCGAGGTAGGCCGCGAGCCGCCCCCACTCGAGCGCCTTCGCGAGCAGCTGCGACGACTGTTCGCACGCGAGGTGCACGCCGCCGAGTTGAGCGACCGAGTCATCGCCGTATTCCACGAAGACGGAGTCGTACAGGCGCTCGGCTCGCTCGCTGCCGGCAGTCGAGGATGCGCCGGCGTGCGAGCCTGCGATCTCGTCGATATCGCCCGCGAACTCGTCGAGGAAGAGCCGCCGCAGCGACTTCGTCGTGCGCGAGTAGCGGGCGAACATCGCGCCCTTGACCGCTTCGGGCAGATCGATGAGGGCGAACACCGGGCCCTCGAGGTTCGTGAAATGCCTGGCGAGCATCGCTCGCTCGCTCGGTGTGAAGTCCTCGGTCACGTAGGCCAGCGTCATCGTCGTCACGCTACCCCGTCGCTCAGACGTCGCCACCCCCGCCCGGGAACACCGTCACGGTGGTCCCGGCCTCCACCGTGGTGCCGGCGACGGGGTCCTGGCCGATGATGCGGTTGGGATTCGGGCATTCGGGGATCGACGGCACGGGGTCACCGACGACCATCTCGAGTCCCTGCGCCTTCAGGAGCTGCTTCGCCCCGCCGATCGCCAGGCACCCCGTCGACACATCGGGTACCTCCACCATCTCTGGCCCTGTCGACACGACGATGTCGACGGCGCTGTCGGGCTCGACCTCGGTGTCGACCGGCGGATCCGACCGGATCACGAGTTGAGCGTCGATGTCGGTGCTCGGCTCGGGCAGCTGCGAGCCGAGCGTGAGGCCCGCGGCGCGCAGCGCCGACTGCGCCTGCGACACGGTCAGCCCTTCCAGCTCGGGAACCGGCACCGTGTCGGGTTCGACCGCGACGAAGATCGTGACCTCGGAATCTCGGGCGACCTCTGCGTCCGCCTTCGGGTTCTGCGCCACGACCGTGCCGGGGTCGACCTCGTCGGGATCGACTTCCCGTCGACGCACGCTGACGTTGAGACCTTGCTCGGCCAGGGCTGCCTCGGCTGCGGCCTGGGTCTCGCCGACCACGTTCGGCACGAACACCGTGATGCTGCCCTCGTTCCCGCCGGTCAGGCTGTTCACGAGCAGGTAGCCACCGCCTGCCAACAACGCGAACAGGAGCAGACCGATCAGCACGCCGAGCCAGACCTTGCGGCCCGATCCCTTCGGCTCCTCGGGCGGAGGCAGCACGGCCGTCTGCGACGACGGGCGCGAGATGACCTGTGTCGCAGCCCCTGCCGCACCTGCCGCCATCA
This sequence comes from Actinomycetota bacterium, assembly GCA_029858935.1. Classification (GTDB taxonomy): domain Bacteria; phylum Actinomycetota; class UBA4738; order UBA4738; family HRBIN12; genus JAOUEA01. The sequence goes on along the minus strand of JAOUEA010000015.1, from coordinate 2,374 downwards.
GAGGCGTGGCTTCGACTTCCTGTCCGGCGACCACTCGCTGCAGGTCGTCGCTGAATTCCTCGGCGCTCTGGTACCGGTTCGAGGGGTTCTTCGACAGGGCCTTCATGACGACGGCGTCGAGTCTCGCGGGCACGTCGGCGTTCAGCGACGACGGCACGGCGGGGGTCTCGTTCACCTGTTTGTAGGCGACCGCGACCGGGGAGTCGCCGACGAACGGCGGCCGGCCGGTCAGCAACTCGTAGAGGACGGCGCCGAGCGAATAGATGTCGGTGCGCGCGTCGACGGGACCACCCTGCGCCTGCTCGGGGGAGAGGTAGGAAGCCGTGCCGAGCACCGCGCTGGTCTGTGGGGCGGTCTCGGGGCCGAGCACGCGCGCGATGCCGAAGTCCATCACCTTGACGGTGCCCTCGCGCGTGACCATCACGTTGCCGGGCTTGATGTCACGGTGGATCACGCCCTGCGCGTGCGCCGCCGCGATCGCCGCCGCGATCTTCTGCGCGATCTCGGCGGCCTGCACCGGTGTCGGGCGCCGACCGGTGGCGATGAACTCGGCGAGGGTTCGCCCCTCGATGAACTCCATGACGATGTACTGCGTGCCGTCGTCGGCGCCGGTGTCGTAGACCCCCACGATGTTGGGCTGGTTCAGCCGGGCCGCGGCCTGCGCCTCACGACGGAACCGCTGCACGAAGCTCGTGTCGCGCGCCATCTGTGGCAGCAACACCTTGATCGCGACCGTGCGGTTCAACACGGAGTCGAAGCCGCGATAGACCTCGGCCATGCCTCCCGCGCCGATGCGTGCCTCGACCTGGTACCTGTCCCCGAGTCGCTCTTTCATCGCCTCACGCTTCCTCGCGTCGCTCGGTCCCGCACGCTTTCGTCCCTATCTCTACAGATACGCGTCGATGACCGCACGCGCGATCGGCGCCGCCACCGCTCCGCCGGTGGCCTCGTTCCCGAGACTGCCGCCGTCGAGAACGATAACCGCCACGGCGATGCGAGCCTCGTCACCGGGGCCCGCCGGTGCGAACGCGGTGAACCAGGCGTTCGGCGGACGGTTCTCACCGTTGGTGGCGGTGCCGGTCTTGCCGGCGACAGGGATCGGGAAGCCCGAGAAGGCGCTCGATGCCGTGCCGCCCTGGGTGACCGACAGCATCATCGCTCGCATCTGTTGCGCGCTCTTGTCGCTGATCGGCTGGCCGTACTGCTCGGCGTCGAACTCGCGCACGATCTTGCCGGTCGGGTCGCGCACCTCGGTGATCAGTCTGGGCTGCATCATCACGCCGTCGTTGGCGATCGCGGCGGCGATCAACGACATGTGCAGGGGGTTCGTGAGCACGTTGTCGAGCCCGATCGCCGAGAAGGCGAGCTGGGGCTGCCGGTCGGCGAAGTACGAGGGCACCGGGAACCGGCCGTTCTGCCACGGCAACACGAACGGGATCGTCGGCTCCTCGCACTCGACCTGGTCGGGAGGGTCGGTCGCGCAGAAGCCGTAGGCGCGGGCCTGCTCGCTCATCTCCTTGGCGCCCAACTCGAGTCCGATCTCGGCGAACGTCACGTTGCACGACGATCTGAACGCTACGGCCATCGAGACGGTCCTCGAGCCGCCGTTGCACAGCGAGCCGCCGAAGTTCTCGAGCGTGTTCGTCGTCTGCGGAAGGTCGAGCACCCGGGGGTTCGGCCACTGGTCATTGACCGGGTCGACACCGTTCTCGAGGGCGGCCGACGCGGTGACGAGCTTGCCGGTGGAACCCGGCAGGTACAGCTCGTCCTTGGCGCGTGAGATCAACGGCTTGTCGGCGTCGGTCGAGATCGACTCCCAGGCCTCGACGATGTCGTCGTCGGTGCCCGAGGAGATCGCGTTCGGGTCATACGTCGGGTTCGCGACCATGGCCAGCACGTCGCCCGTGGCCGGGTCGACGGCCACGACCGCGCCGGGCAGCTCGCCGAGCGCCGACGCCGCGGCTTGCTGCAGGCCGGCATCGATCGTGGTGTAGATGGCTCCGCCCTTGCGTTCCTTGCCCAGGATCAGATCGGTGAACGTCGAGACCGCGAGCTCGGGCGCGTCTCCCGACAGGAAGGGGTTCGCCTCCTGCTCGAGCTCGGCACGCCCGTAGATGCGCGAGTAGTAGCCCGTCAGCCCGGCGAACAGCGGGCCGTCGGGGTAGGTGCGCCTGAACCGGAGCTCGGCCCTGCGTTCGGGATTGCGCACGCTCTTGGCCAGCACGAGGCCGTCGGCCGAAAGGATCGACCCACGCTCGACGCGGTACTCGGCGATGATCTGACGCCTGGCGTTGGCAGGTTTGGCCTTGATGTCGTCGGCGGCGATGACCTGCACGTACGAAAGCTGGGCGAACAACAGCGCGAACAACGCGAC
>JAOUEA010000154.1 GCA_029858935.1 Actinomycetota bacterium | reverse complement strand
GCTCATGGACGACGAGGCGATCGACATGATGGCCGAGCGCGGCACCTATCTCGTCGCCGACATGTACGACGGGGACTACATGCTCGAGGTCGGGCCTTCGCTCGGGTACACCGACGAGGTGATCGAGAAGGTGCACCTCACCAACGACGTGCAGCGTGAGGGCTTCGGGAAGTGCGTGAAGGCAGGCGTGCGGCTCGCGTTCGGCACCGACTCGGGGATCGCGCCCCACGGCGTGAACGCGCGGCAGTTCGCCTACTACGTGCGCTTCGGCCTGACACCGGTGCAGGCCATCCAGAGCGCCACCCGCTGGTCCGCCGAGTTGATGCGGTGGGAAGACCGTGTCGGCACGATCGCGCCGGGCTTGTTCGCAGATCTGATCGCTGTGCCCGGCGATCCCACCGACGACGTGACACTCCTCGAGGACGTTCCCTTCGTGATGAAGGGTGGCGACGTGATCAAGCAGGACGCCGTGATGAAGGACTGAGCATGGGCGAGCGTGTCGGCTTCATCGGGCTCGGCATCATGGGAAGGCCCATGGCGCGGAACCTGCTCGCGGCGGGGTTCCCGCTCACGGTGCATTCGCGCGGCGCCGGCCCTGTCGACGAGCTGGTCGCGGAAGGCGCTACCCGTGGCGAAGATCCGGCCGGCGTTGCTGCATCGAGCGACGTGGTCATCACGATGCTTCCGGACACGAGCGACGTCGAGGCGGTGCTCCTCGGCCCCGGCGGGGTGCTCGAGGGCGCTCAGCCCGGGTCGATCGTGATCGACATGAGTTCGATCGATCCGGCGCCTACCCGGGCGATGCACGCTGCCCTCGCCGCTCGCGATGTCGCGATGCTCGATGCTCCTGTGAGCGGCGGTGAGAAGGGGGCGATCGACGGCGCCTTGTCGATCATGGTCGGTGGCGACGAGGCCGTACTCGCTCGCGTTCGGCCGATCCTCGAGGCGCTCGGGACGACCATCGTGCACGTCGGTCCGAGCGGTTCCGGTCAGGTGTGCAAGGCGTGCAACCAGCTCGTGGTTGCGGCGACGATCGAGGCCGTCGCCGAGGCGCTGCTGCTGGCCGAGCGGTCGGGCGTCGACGGCGCCAGGGTTCGGGAGGCGCTGCTGGGAGGGTTCGCCGGGTCGAAGATCCTCGAGGTCCATGGGCAGCGCATGCTCGACGACGGATTCGACCCGGGGTTCAGGATCCGTTTGCATCGCAAGGATGCCCGCATCGTCGAGGAGGCAGCCGCCGCCACGCGGACGCCGATCCCGTCGTTCTCGATCGTGGCCGAGCAACTCCAGAAGGCGGTCGATGCCGGCGACGGCGACCGCGACCACGCGGCGTTGTTCGCCGAACTCGTGCGTGAGGCGCGGTCAGCGACGTGAGCGCTCCGTCGCCCCTGCCCGCGGCACTCACGGGCGTCTTGACGGCCGATCCTCCTCGGTTCGATCACGAGGGCGTGGCTCGGGTGGCGCGCGAGGTCTTCGGGCTCGACGGGGTCGTCGAGCGAGCGTTCGAGAGCGAGCGGGATCAGAGCTTCCTGCTTGCGGGCGGCGACGGGCAACGCCGCATCGTGAAGATCTCGAACGCGGGTGAGGACGCCGGGGTGCTGGAGATGGAGGTCGCTGCCGCGCTCCACGCCCGCCGGGTCGACCCGTCACTGCCCGTCGCACAGCCCTTCGCGACCGCGGCCGACCCCTCGAGATACGTGGCCTCGGTCGCCGACGACGATCGGGGCGCGCTGCACATGGCGCGCATGTACGAGTTCCTGCCCGGGCGCGGGTCCGTCGACGGCATGGAGCTCGATCATCGGGCGTTGTGGTCCTACGGCGAGACCCTCGCGCGGCTGGGGAAGGCGCTTCGGGGCTTCTTCCACCCTGCTGCCGACCGCGTGCTCCTGTGGAGCGTGGAACATTGCCAGCTGCTGCGCCCGATGACCGAGGCGATCGACGACCGGGAGCATCGCGCCCTCGTCGGCCGGGTCTTCGATCGCTACCAGGAGCAGGTCGCGCCGAGGTGGCCGGGGCTGCGCGCTCAGGTCGTGCACGGCGACCTTACGCTCGACAACGCCCTGCTCGACGATCGCGGTTCCATCACGGGGATCGTCGACTTCGGCGACATGTCGCATACGGCGCTGGTCGCCGACCCCGTGTCCGCGCTCGACTCTGTGCTTTCCACGCGTGAGGGCGACGCCCTGTTCAGCGCGGCCGCCTCGTTGCTCGACGGATACGGATCGGTGACGCCGCTCGAACCCGAGGAGCGAACGGTGATCGGCGTTGCACTCGCTGCCAGGCTCGCCCTCACGGTGACGATCTCGGCCTGGCGCGTTCAGCGGTTCCCCGAGAACGCGGGATACATCCAGAGCTGGGACCGGCACTGCTGGCACATGCTCGAGCAATTCGAGGAACTTGGGGCGCATGAGACGGCCAGACGGTTCGGGGCGCCCGATGCCGCGTCATCGACCGACGGATTGATCGAACGTCGGGCCCGCGTGTTCGGCACGGCGCTCGCGCCGCTGACGTACTCGACGCCGCTGCATCTGGTGCGTGGGACCGGCCCTTGGCTCGTGGACGTCGACGGACGTCGGTACCTCGACGCCTACAACAACGTGCCGGTGGTCGGTCACTCCCATCCCCGGGTGACGGCCGCGATCGCGCAGCAAGCGCGCACGCTGAACACGAACCTCCGCTACCTGCACCCTGCCGCCATCGAGCTCGCCGAGCGGCTCGTCGCCTCGATGCCGGAAGGGTCGGGGCTCGACACGGTCCTGTTCGTGAACGCCGGCAGCGAGGCGACCGATCTCGCGTGGCGGATCGCGACCGCGTCGACCGGCAACGACGGCGGCCTCGTGACCGAGCACGCGTATCACGGTGTGACGACGGCCACGACCGCGCTCTCGCCCGAGGAATGGCGCAGCGGGTGGCGACCCGGCCACGTCGAACCGTTCACGCCGCCCGACCCCACCAGGTTCCCGGCCGGCGGTGACTCGCTCGGCATGGCAGCGGCCGTCGACGAGGCGGTCGAACGGTTGGCCTCGCGCGATCACCGTCCGGCCGCGCTGTTCCTCGACACCGCGTATACGAGCGACGGCATCCTCGCGCCGCCGTCCGCATACCACCGAACGGTCGCGGCTCGTGCCCGCGAGGAGGGCGCCTCGATCGTGGCCGACGAGGTCCAGGCCGGCTACGGGCGCTCAGGCCGGCATCTGTGGTCGTTCGTCGCCGCCGGTCTCGAGCCCGACATCGTGACGCTGGGCAAGCCGATGGGCAACGGTTTCCCGGTCGCCGCCGTCGTCGCTCGGCGGGCCGACGTCGATCGTCTCGCCGCGACGTCGGAGTTCTTCAGCACCTTCGGTGGCAACCCGGTCGCCGCCGCCGCGGGGTTGGCGGTACTCGACGTGATCCGTGACGAGGACCTCATCACACGCACCGCCGAGGTCGGCGCGCATCTGCGTGATCGGTTGGATGCGTTGCGCGCCCGACATGCATCGATCGCCGACGTGCGTGGCCGGGGCCTGCTGCTCGCGGTGGAGCTCGTCGATGGGTCGGGCGCTGCCGATCCCGAGCTGGCAGGTCGGGTGCTCGACGGGGCGCGGGATCGCGGGGTGCTGATCGGATCGACGGGGCCGCACGACAACGTCCTGAAGGTGCGTCCTCCATTGATCGTGAGCGAGGAGGAGGCGGACCTCGTCGTCTCGGCGATCGATGAGTGTCTCGCACCGTGAAGACGATCCGGCGTCGAGCGACCAGGGCCGGATGCGCTACGTGCCCGAGATGTGCATGAGTAACAGCTGTCCCCGCTCACCCCTCGCCGAGTTGAGCTTCAGGTTCGGTCCCTGCTGGCGGATGTGGGACTTGTGGGCCTGCACGTCGACGAGCCAGTACCCGTCGCCGTAGAAGTCGCTCACGTCGATCGCTCCACTGGATTCCCACACGCCCGGTCCACCCCCAACGTCGATCGCGTGCAGCGACGGATCGAGGCGAGCGACCGCCGTGAGCCCCCCGGTGCCCAGATCGTAGACGTGCACACGCGCGTATCCCGACGACGCCTTGTTCCGGTCCTCCTGGATCACCAGCGACGTCTCGTTGATGCCCAGGTTGTCGGGGTTCACGAGATCGTCGCCGTCGTCGCCGTCGAGCACGACCTCGAGGCTCGCCGCACGCGGCTTCGCCGGGTCCACCGTCAGCCGGTAGAGCCTGCCGTTCTTGGACTCGGCGCGGTTCGCACCTGTGTCGGAGAGGTAGATCACGCCGGGGTTGCCCGGGTCGTGCGCAGCGTCCTCGATGCGTACGAACTCGAACGCCCCCAAGCCGTCGGAGACCTCGTTCAACTCGAGGCCCGAGTACCTCGCGGCGTTTGGGATGGACACGAACCTCCCGTCGAGCGTGTCGCCCCTGGCGATGTCATCGGCTGACGGGTTGCCATCGCCCTGATCGTCGGGCACCCACACCGTGAAGCTGCCCTTGCCCCGGATCGCCTTTGCCAAGGAGTCGCTGTAGTAGGCGTATGCCTGCGATTCCAGCCGGAAGGAGTCTTCGGCCAAGTAGACCATCGACCGATCGAGGCCCTTGATGGGCACAACGTTCTCGTGGTTCAGGTGCCCGAAGTGCGGAGTCTCGACGATGCGACCGGTCACGGTGTTCACGGCGACCGAGATGCCCCCCTTGGGCGTGCCGATCCATTCCTCACCGGTGAAGTACCAGGGTGTGCCGCGCACGTAGTCGAGCGTGCTGGAACAGAAGTACTGGTAGCCCTCGGTGCCGTCGATCAGGTAGTCGGCGCCGACGACCCGCGTGTTCGGGTTCAGGGTCACGTGAGACACCCGAGCGTCGCTGGCGTCGCCCCATTCGTACGCGGTCTCGTGGTTCACGTAGACCTCGAGCCGGTTCCCGGCGCTGATGTGCGTGCCGATGCCGTCGGGCACTCCGGAGAACTGGAACCCACCGAGTCGCCCGCCGATCACCTCGCCGCTCGTCAGCAGCGGTGTGATGGTCGCGCTCGGATCGGTCGAGATCAGATAGGGCCGAGCCGACGTGATGACGGGCGCCCGGACGCGCTCGGCTCGAGCCGCGGGAGCAAGGCCTCCCGCGAACATGGCCACAAGCGCAACGAGGGGAGTGAGTCGCTTCATCGGAATCCCTTCCCTGGAAACGTTTCAGGAAGCGTAGTGGGAAGGGCGGTTGCGGTGCTAGTGGGCGAAGGCACCGAGCTGGGACGTCACCATCCAGGGAAGTTAGTGGTATTCGTGCCGTAGCCGGCGATCGTGTTGCCCGAGCACGTGACGGAGCCGCTTCCTGTGTAGGACCCGGGCACGTCGGTGGGCGCAGGGCCCTGAGCCTCGATCGTTCGCATGTAGAAGCACGTGCCGCTCTCGGATATGCGGGCGACGTTGACCTCGCCGTAGTTGAAGACTCGGAACGACACCGAGTAGCCGTTGGCAGCCGATGACGCCGTGCCCGCAGTCACGAAGCCGAGCGCCGGCTCCACCGCCGACATCTCGGCGATCGTGATGGCGCTGTAGTCGATCGTATCCGCGTAGATCACCTTCGCTGCGGCGATCGAGTTCCGCAGGTCGGATTGGGCCGCGCGGTCCTGCGATTGCTCCCTCGCACCGAGGAAGGT
>JAOUEA010000153.1 GCA_029858935.1 Actinomycetota bacterium | reverse complement strand
ACCGACCCCAGAGACAGAGCCGCACACACCTGCCTCCGCCCCGCCGCCCAGCACAGCGACGGTGATGGCGCCGGCCGCGAACGCTGCCTCCGCTCCGCCGCCGCCGGCAGACGGCAAGGACTACACCCCCGAGGAGCTGGTGCAGGCGCTCGAGGCCTCGTTCCGTGACTTCGGCGACGGCGACATCGTCGAGGGCGACGTGGTCAAGATCGACCGTGACGAAGTGCTCCTCGACATCGGCTACAAGAGCGAGGGCGTCATCCCGAGCAAGGAGCTCTCGATCCGCCACGACGTCGACCCCAATGAGGTCGTGAAGGTCGGCGAGCACATCGAGGCTCTGGTCCTGCAGAAGGAAGACAAGGAAGGGCGCCTGATCCTGTCGAAGAAGCGGGCCCAGTACGAGCGTGCATGGGGCCGCATCGAAGAGGTCATGAACTCGGGCCAGACGATCAAGGGCCCGGTGATCGAGGTGGTCAAAGGCGGTCTCATCCTCGACATCGGCCTGCGAGGGTTCCTGCCGGCATCGCTCGTCGATCTGCGGCGCGTCCGCGACCTGCACCCGTTCGTCGGCACCGAACTCGAGGCCAAGATCATCGAGCTCGACCGAAACCGCAACAACGTCGTGCTGAGCCGTCGCGCCTTCCTCGAGGAATCGCAGAGCGAGGGGCGGAAGAAGTTCCTGGAAGGGTTGCAGAAGGGCGAACGGCGGAAGGGCACGGTCAGCTCGATCGTGAACTTCGGCGCCTTCGTCGACCTGGGAGGGGTCGATGGCCTCGTGCACGTCAGCGAGCTGAGTTGGAAACACGTCGACCATCCCCAGGAAGTGGTGACGGTCGGCCAGGAGGTCGAGATCGAGGTGCTCGACGTCGACCTCGAACGTGAGCGGGTCTCGCTCTCGCTGAAGGCGACCCAGGAGGACCCCTGGAAGGAGTTCGAGCGCACGTCGAAGGCGGGCGCGATCATCTCCGGACAGGTGACCAAGCTCGTGCCGTTCGGCGCGTTCGTGCGCGTCGCGCACGGCATCGAGGGCTTGGTGCACATCTCCGAGATCTCCCACGAGCACGTCGACACACCGGAATCTGTGCTCTCGGTCGGCCAAGAGGTGCAGGTCAAGGTGGTCGACGTCGACGTCTCTCGCCGGCGCGTGAGCTTGTCGATGCGCCAGGTATCCGCGCCAGCGACCCGTGAGCCCGAGATCAAGGCCGAGCCCGAGGCCCGCCGCGATCCGACGCCCGAGATGGTCTCGACGATCCAGATCCCCGACGACATCCTCGCGGCGGTCGCCCAGGCCGACGCCGCACGGGTCGGCGACCCCTCGCCCGCCGAAGCCGAAGCGCCCGAGCCGGAGGCGCCCGGGGCCGAGGTGCCCGGGGCCGAGGTGCCCGAGGCCGCCGTTCCCGAGGCCGCCGTTCCCGTCGCGAGCGACGCTGCGGAGGCGGCCGAGACCGAGGACGTCGAAGCCGCGGTCGAGCAGGTGATCGAGGAAACCCAAGTGGAGGAGGCCAACGATGTCGCGACCGCCGAGGGCGCCGTCGACGATGCGATCGTGGCTGAGGCCCAGGGCGACGAGGCCACCGCGGAGGCCGACGTCGAGGTGGCAGAAGCGGCGGTCGAGGCCGCCGAGGAGGCCGCAGACGAAGAGGTCTCCCTGGAGGCGATCCTCGAGGACCTGAAGCGGCGCGAGGGCCGCTCCGAGTAGCGGCCGGGCGGCCGGCGGCGGGACGACGTGCTGCTGGTCGGCCTCACGGGTGGTATCGGCTCCGGGAAGTCCACCGTGGCCCACATGCTCGCCGCGCGAGGCGCCGTCGTGCTCGATGCCGACACCCTCGCGCGCGAAGCCGTCGCGCCCGGCACCCCTGGCTTCGAGGCGGTGATCGCGCGGTTCGGAGCGGAGATGGCGACGCCCGACGGGTCGCTCGACCGCGCTGCGCTCGCGTCGGTCGTCTTCGACGACGACGACGCACGATCGGACCTCGAGGCGATCGTGCACCCGGAGGTACGGCGGCGCATCGCCCACGAGGTCGCCGCCCGCGGCGACACCGACGACGTGGTCGTGGTCGATTCCCCACTGCTGATCGAGACGGGTGCGTATCAGGAGTTCCAGGTCGTGATCGTGGTGACGGCGGCGGTGGCGACTCGTGTCGCCAGGCTCGTGGCGCGCGGGATGGCCGACGACGACGTTCGAGCCCGCATGCGTTCCCAGATGCCGCTCGAGGAGAAGGCGGCCTACGCCGACGTGCTGCTCGACAACGAAGGCCCCGTGAGCTCCCTCGAACGCCAGGTTTCCCAGCTATGGTCCGACCTTCGGGAACGAGCCCTATCATCGCCAGCGTGAGGTTCCGATCTGTGCTGTTCGACGCGGGGGAGACGTTGGTGCATCCGGTGCCATCGTTCCCCGAGCTCTTCGAGCGCGTGGTTCGAGACGCCGGCCACCGTCGCGACCCGGATGCGGTGGCAGAAGCGAGCGCCGCGGTACGGGTCCGTTTCAGCGAAGCGTCTCGCGACGGTGAGCGCTGGACCCTCACGGCCGCATCGTCCCGGTCGTTCTGGCTCGGCGTCTACGAGCGTATGCTCGTCTCCCTCGACCTCCCGAGTGAGGACGGCCTCGGGGAGACGCTCTATTCGGCCTTCACGGACCTGGACAACTACGCCCTCTTCGATGACGTGCCCGAAACGCTGGATGCGCTCGAGGCAGCCGGAGTCACGCTCGGCGTGGTCTCGAACTTCGAGGCCTGGCTCGATGATCTGCTGGGGACGCTCGGAGTGCGGCACCGATTCCCCATCTGCGTGATCAGTGGACTCGAGGGCATCGAGAAACCAGATCCACGCATCTACGAGATGGCGCTCGGACGCGGGGCAACGTCGCCCGGCGACGCCGCGTTCGTCGGTGACAACCCGGAGTTCGACGTCGATCCGCCGGCCGCGCTCGGCATGTTCCCGGTGCTGATCGACCGGCGCGGGCGCCACGTCGACCACGTCGGAACCCGCATCACCGACCTGCGCTTCCTCGCCGACGCCCTGGAGGCCGCGTGACCGATCGCGTGTTCGACGCCGAGCAGGCGCAGGCGGCGCTGCCGATGCTCCGCGAACTCCTGCCCCGGATCCGAGACGCGCGCCGGGCGCTGATCGATGCGAGCGAGCGCATCACTGACGCGGTGGCGGTCGACGGTGGGGGCGTGTCGGGCAGCGACTGGTTCGATGCGCAGGAACGTCTGCGCGTCGACCTCACCACGTTGGCCGAGCACGGCATCCTGCTCCGGGACCCCGAGGTCGGGCTCGTCGACTTCCCGGCCGAACGCGAGGGTCGCACGGTGTTCCTGTGCTGGCGGCTCGACGAAGACCGGGTCGAGTGGTTCCACGAGGTGCACGGCGGCTTCACCAAGCGGAAGCCGTTGTGAGCGGTCGGACCGGCGACCGTCCGACCGTCGTCGTGCTCGGTGCCGCCGCCGATCGGGCGCCAGCGGGCATCGAGTCCGCCGCGACGTTCGTCGATCTGCGGTACGCGCCCGATGCGGCCGAAGCAACGAGGCTGCTGCCGTCGGCCGACGGTCTCTTCTCGTGGCGCGCCGACCCCGACTGGCTGCCCGACGCATGGCCGGCGGCGTCCCGCCTGCGATGGATCCAATCGGCCTCAGCGGGGGTCGACGGGCTCCTGTTCCCGGGGCTCATCGACAGCGACGTGGTCGTGACCAACGCCCGGGGGGTCTTCGAAGAGCCCATCGCGGAATGGGTGATCGGTGCGATGCTGGCCTTCGCGACCGGCCTTCACCGGTCGATCGTCGATCAGCAGGGGGAGGTCTGGGACAGCCGTCGGCACACGGAGCGGCTCTCCGGGGCCCGGCTCACCGTCGTGGGTCCGGGCCCGATCGGACAGGCCACCGCCAGGCGCGCGATCGCATTGGGCATGTCCGTCGCGCTCGTCGGGCGGCGGCCCCGCCGCCACGAGGACTTCGGCGACGTGCTCGGCGTCGACCGATTGCACGATGCCGTGGCCGACGCCGACCACGTGCTCGACGCCCTGCCCTTGACCGATCAGACCCGCGGCCTGTTCGGCGCGCAGGCCTTCGCCGCGATGACGCAGCGAGCGCGCTTCTACAACGTGGGTCGCGGTGACACCGTGGACGAGCCCGCGTTGATCGGGGCGCTCCAGGCCGGATCGATCGCGGGCGCCGCCCTCGACGTGTTCGCGACCGAACCGCTGCCGACCGAGAGCCCCTTGTGGACGATGCCGAACGTGATCGTGTCACCACACATCAGCGGTGACGTGCGCGGGTGGGAGGCCGACGTGGTCGCGATCTTCGTCGACAACGCCCGGCGGTTCGCCGCCGGAGAGTCACTCGCGAACCTGGTCGACAAGCGGGCTGGACACGTCGTGGCAGAACCGACACCGGTTGCCGGACGTGGTTTGCCGCCGGGCCCTGCCGCCACCTAGCGTGGCGCTCGACATGAGCGGGCGCGTGATCGAGGTTCGAGGCCTGCGCAAGGCCTACGGCGACGTCGAAGCGGTCCGAGGCATCGACCTGCAGGTCGACCGTGGTGAGGTGTTCGCGTTGCTCGGCCCGAACGGTGCCGGCAAGACAACCACGGTCGAGATCCTCGAGGGGTATCGCGACAGGAGCGGTGGCGACGTCGGCGTGCTCGGCTATGACCCCGCGACCCGCACGCTCGAACTGCGCCGCCGGGTGGGCATCGTGCTGCAGTCCACGGGCATCGACGTCTTCCTCACGGTGCGCGAGACCGTGCAGCAGTACGCGGGATTCTTCCCGGCGCCGCGTGACGTCGACGAGGTGATCGATCTCGTGGGCCTGTCGGAGAAGCGCGACACGCGGGTCAACAAGCTGTCCGGGGGCCAGCAGCGTCGACTCGATGTGGCGGTGGCGCTCGCCGGCGACCCAGAGCTGCTCTTCCTCGACGAGCCCACGACGGGCTTCGATCCGAGCGCTCGGCGCACCGCGTGGGAGATCGTGAAGAGCCTGACCGCGATCGGCAAGACCGTCTTCCTCACCACGCACTTCATGGACGAGGCGCAGTACCTCGCCGACCGGGTGGCCGTGATCGCCCGCGGGTCGATCGTGGCAGAAGGGTCGCCGTCGACGCTGGCGGGCCGCGATCGCATGCTTGCCCGCATCGTCTTCAGGGTGGGCGAGGGCGCCGAGGTGCCGGAGCTCGGTCAGGTCGAGCGGCCCGACGGCGATCTCGAGATCGCCGTGAGCGACCCGACCGAGACGCTGCATCGACTGACGGGATGGGCGCTGGAGCACGGCGTCGACTTCGAGCGCTTCGAGGTTTCCCGGCCGTCGCTGGAGGACGTGTACCTCGAGATCACCGGTGTCGAGGAGGAAGCCGAGTGAGCGATCTCGTGCTCGCGTTCCGGCAGGTGCGGTACACGAACAAGGCGTTCTGGCGGAATCCGGCTTCCGCCTTCTTCACGTTCGCGTTTCCCCTCATGTTCCTGGTGATCTTCACGTCGCTGTTCGGGGGCGGCACGGCCGACGTCGGCACCAGCGAGTTCTCGGTGTCGGCCCTCTACGTGCCGGGCATCGCCGCGTTCTCGGTGATCACAGCCTGCTACACGAACATCGCGATCAGCATCAGCTTCTCGAGGGACA
>JAOUEA010000152.1 GCA_029858935.1 Actinomycetota bacterium | reverse complement strand
TCCGCGCGCCGTGCGATACCCACAGGCGGGAACCGCGAACGCGATCGTGACTCTCCACGTGCTCGGCCTCGACGGCACGCGGGTCGACGTCGACTGGGATCGCGACGCGTTCGAGTACCTGGTGCGGGTGTCGTGGACCGAGGAAGGTCCGCCGCTCGCGCTCGTGCAATCCCGTGACCAGCGAGAGATGCGGGTGCTCGCGATCGACCCCGGAACCGGCGCGACCGAGGAGGTGTGGGCAGATCGCGACGACCGATGGACGCACATCACGGCGGGTGTGCCGGCGTGGCTGCCGGGCCGACGCTTGCTCACCGTCGGCCATCGTGACGACACACGCGTGTTGTTGGTCGACGGCGAGCCCGCGTCGCCCGCGGGGCTGCAGGTCGAATCGGTGCTCGAGACCGGCGAGCACGTGTGGTTCCTCGCGACCGACGAGCCGACCGAGTTGCACGTGTGGACGCTCGCCGCCGAGGGTTCGATCGAGCGGGCCAGCGACGGCGTCGGCCAGCACACGGCCGTGGCCGGCGGCGGGCTCGTGGTGCTCGTGAGCGAGACCGCCGAGGAGCCGATGCCCCTGGCGAGGCTCATCAGGGGTGGCGACGTGGTGCATACCTTCGAGCGATCGGCCGAGGTGCCGGTCATCGCCGCACGGCCCAGCTTCCTCTCGATGGGCTCGCGGGAGCTGCGCACCGCCATGTTCACCCCGGGCGGCCGCGAACCCGAGGAACCGCTGCCCGTGCTGCTCGACCCGTACGGGGGACCGCACTGGGGACGTGTCGTGCGAGCCCAGCGGCCGCTCCTCGAGTCGCAGTGGTTCGCCGATCAGGGGTTCGCCGTGCTCGTGATCGATGGGCGCGGCACGCCGAACCGGGGCGTCGGATGGGAGCAGGCCGTGTATCGAAGCTACGTCGACGTGGCGCTCGAGGATCAGGTCGACGGTCTGCACGCGGCCGCCGAGCGCTTCTCGTTCCTCGATCTCGGCCGGGTGGCGATGAGGGGCTGGTCCTACGGCGGCTACCTCACGCTGGCCGGGCTGCTGCGCAGGCCGGACGTGTTCCGCGCCGGCATGTCCGGCGCGCCGGTCACCGACATGCGGCTCTACGACACCCACTACACCGAGCGGTACTTGGGCATGCCCGACACCGATCCCGACGCCTACGCAAACGCCGACCTGATCCCGGACGCTTCGAACCTCAGGGGCGAGTTGCTGCTGATCCACGGCCTGGCCGACGACAACGTGTACGCGGCGCACTCGTTGCGCATGTCGAAGGCCCTGATGCGCGCCGGTCGGCTGCACACGTTCATCCCGCTGAGCGACATCACGCATCGCCCGACCGATCCTGCGGCGGCCGAAGCGATGCTGCAGATCGAGGTCGACTTCCTGCGACGAGCCCTCGGCGTTCCCGAGGTCGACGACACCCCCGGCTAGACTCGGGCTTCGGAGCCGCACGGCAGCGACAGGAGCTTCACCGCGTATGCCCATCATCGTGCAGAAGTACGGCGGCACGTCGGTCGGGACGGTCGAACGCATCCAGGCCGTCGCCGACCGCGTCGTGCGAGCCCGAGAGGACGGCAACGACGTGGTCGTCGTGGTCTCGGCGATGGGCCACACCACCGACGAGCTCCTCGCGATGGCGAGCGAGATCGCCGTGGCGCCCGACCCGCGCGAGCTCGACATGCTGCTGACGGCGGGGGAGCGCATCGCGATGTCGCTGCTGGGCATCGCGATCAACGCCCGAGGATGCAGGGCCGCGAGCTACACGGGTTCGCAGGCCGGCATCATGACCGACACCCAGCACGGCTCGGCCAGGATCGTCGAGATCAGGCCCAAACGCATCTTCGAAGCGCTCGAGGGCGGCAGCGTCGTGGTGCTTGCCGGCTTCCAGGGCCTGAGTCTCAGTCAGTACGAGATCACGACGCTCGGCCGCGGCGGATCGGATCTCACGGCCGTCGCGATGGCCTCGGCGATCGGCGCCGGTGTCTGCGAGATCTACACCGACGTCACGGGTGTGTACACGACCGATCCACGCATCGAACCCCGCGCGCGGAAGCTCGACGTGGTGAGCTACGACGAGATGCTCGAGCTGGCGGCGGCCGGTGCGAACGTGCTGCAATCGCGTTCGGTCGAGTATGCGCGGCGCACCGGCGTGCGGCTCCATGTGCGATCGTCGTTCGAGGACGAGGTTGGGACCTGGATCCAGGAAGCGGAGGAACCGATGGAAGGCGTGCTGATCTCGGGCGTGGCTCTCGACACCGACGAGGCGAAGGTCACGCTCGAGCGTGTGCCCGACCGTCCGGGCGTCGCCGCCACGGTGTTCAAGGCGATCGCCGACGACGCGATCTCGATCGACATGATCGTGCAGAACGTGTCGCACGCGGGTGCGACCGACCTGTCGTTCACCGCCCCGAGGGCCGACCTACCACGGGTGCACGGTGTCATGGAACGGCTCGTGAAGGAGATCGGCGCCGATTCCTACACGATCGACGACGACATCGCCAAGCTCTCGCTGGTCGGCGCCGGCATGAAGAACCACCCGGGGGTTGCCGCGGACATGTTCGACTCGCTGGCCGGTGAGGGCATCAACATCGAGATGATCTCGACCTCTCCGATCCGCATCTCGTGCGTGATCAGGGCCGCCGACGGCGAACGGGCCGTGCGGGTCGTGCACGGACGGTTCTCGCTCGACGAGTCCGGCTCGAGCCCTGAGATCCCGACGGGCTGAACCGGTGGCGTCGTCGCCGCCCCTTCCCCCGGCGCCGAGGGGAGTCGATCCGCCCGATCGACCGGATGTCGCCGGGTCGGCGCGGCCGACGGAGCCTCACGATGGCGACGAGCGGCCGCCGTCTCGCGCAACGGTCCCGATCCTGCTGGCCTTGTTGCTCACGGTGGCGGTCGGCATCGGAGCCTTCGTGCTCGTGTCGTGGGCCAGCGGCGGCGGTGGGTGCGAGGCCGGCGCCTTCGAATCGGCACGGTTCGGGTATTGCGCTCGCGTCCCGTCGGGGTGGATCGCCGGGGCCGCCCGAGGCGAGGACACGCCGCTCGACAGGTTCATGTCGCCCGACGGACCCGCGACGATCACCGTCACCGCGGTTCCGCTCACCAAGGGGCAGGACCTCGCTCGCTTCGAGCAGTTCGTCCGCGGATACGATGAAGACGCGGGCGCAGAGACGGGAACGTCCTCGAACCTCGAGGTCGGCGGCGTGAGCGCGGTTGCCTTCGACGTGATGCTCGAGGGACCGGACGCGATCGTTCGATCGCGAGAGGTCCTGTTCTCCCGTAACGGGATCGCCTGGCGGGTGACGTTGGCCGACGACGAGGTCGGATATGACGCCAGCCTCGAGCGCCTGAACGCCATGCTCGACTCGTGGCACTTCATCTAGAAGCCCTGCCGAGCTGCGCCGATGCCCACTGGTACGGTGATTCGGCCATGAAGATCGCCGTCATCGGAGCAACCGGAGCGGTCGGCCGAGAGATGATCCGCATCCTCGAGGAACGGCGGTTCCCGGTGGACGAGATCCGGCCGCTCGCAAGCGCCCGCAGCGCCGGACGCCTGGTCGCGTTCGGAGGTGTCGACCACGAGGTGCGCGAGCTCACGCCCGATGCGGCTCGCGGCGTCGACGTGGCGTTCGTCTCGGCCGGCGCCTCGATCTCGAAGGCGTACCTGCCCGAGATCGCCGCGGCGGGCACGGTGTGCATCGACAACTCGAGTGCCTTCCGCATGCAGGCAGACGTGCCCCTGTCGGTGCCCGAGGTGAACCCCGAAGCCCTCGAAGGATGGCCGCACCCAGGCATCATCGCCGTCCCCAACTGCACGACGATCACGGCGGTGCTTCCACTCGGGCCTCTTCACCGAGCGGCGGGGTGCACATCGCTCGTGATCTCCAGCTACCAAGCGGTGAGCGGAGCCGGCTGGAAGGGAACCCGCGAGCTGGCCGAGCAGGTCGAGAAGTTGGGCGGTGACATCGAGCCGCTGGCGCACCCCGATCACGATGCGCTTCCCGATGGAGACGTGTTCGCCAAGCCGATCGCGTTCAACGTGGTCGCGAAGATCGGTGAGTTCGAGCCCGACGGCTTCACCGGCGAGGAATCGAAGATCATGGCCGAGTCGCGCAAGATCCTCTCGGCTCCCGACATGCGGGTGGTGGCCACGTCTGTACGCGTGCCGGTCGTCTCCGGTCACGCGGTGTCGATGCTCGCGGAGTTCTCCCGCCCGATCTCGGTCGACGAGGCCCGCGAGCTGCTCGCCGACGCGCCCGGTGTGCGACTGATCGACGATCCCGAGGCAGGACTGTTCCCGTCACCCCTCGAGGCGGCCGGCGGCGACGAGGCGCTGGTGGGCCGGATCAGGCAGGCGCCCGATCGCGACGACGCCCTGGCCCTGTTCAGCTGCGCCGACAACCTGCGCAAGGGCGCAGCGCTCGACGCGATCCAGATCGCCGAGCATCTGTTCTCGTAGCCCGCGGCTTCCGCACGGGTTCCCTGTCAGCGAGCGAAGCCGCGGTAGGGTGCGCCCATGGCGCTGAGCTACGAGGACTTCATGTCCGATGTCGTCACGGCGTTCGAGCTGGTCGGCGTCGCGATCCTGATCGTGGGCAGCCTGCTCGCGTTCGCGCGCTACGTCCGAGAGCTGCTCGGTGGAGAGGTTCGGCTCAAGGCGTTCAGCGACCTGCGAGCCTCGCTCGGCCGTGCGATCCTGCTGGGACTCGAGGTGCTGGTGGTGGCCGACATCGTGCGGACGATCGTCGTCGAACCCACCCTCGAGAGCGCCGCGACCCTCGGAGTCATCGTGGTTGTCCGCATCCTGCTGAGCTTCGCCATCGACGTCGAGGTCGACGGTGTGGCGCCGTGGCGGAAGGCTCGCAGCGACGCCGGTGCCAACGGCTGAGCACGGCGTCGAGGCCCGCTAGTTGTCGTCGGCCGGCTGTCCGCCCGGCGTCACGTCGCCCGCCAGTGGTTTCACGAACCACTGGCCGTAGTCGTGCCAGCCTTCGCGGCGGTAGAAGGCGATCGACTTCTCGCGCCAGCCCGCGGTCACCAGTGCCATCCGGAAGCAGCCGCGCTTGCGCGCCAGTGCCTCGGCGCGGCGCAGCAGCTCGGTCCCGACGCCGGCCCCTCGGGCGCGCTCGGTCACCACGACGTCGTTCACGCGAGCTTGCGGTCGATGGTCGCCCAGACGCTGGTGGTATTCCATGTCGATCACGCCGACCAATTCGTGATCGAGCTCAGCCACGAGCGTGACGTGACCGAGCTGCCGCAGGTGGCCCGCGAACGACTGCCGATGGGTGGGGTCTTCGGCGGTGCCCGCTGCCACGCCCCTTCCGAGTTCGACCAGCAGGCCCGCGACCGAGGGCCAATCGTCGGGCGACGCCATGCGAACGGAGACCTCGCTCATGTCGTCACGCTGTTCAGAAGAAGAACGGACACCATGGGTCGGGCCCCGCGAACAGCTCGGCGAAGCCTGCCACCGCCGGATCGTCGCCGTCGATGATGCCGAGTCGTACGGCATCGTGCGCCCGCAGGTAGCCGCTGAACATCGACGAGAGAGCGCCGATCGGGATCGAACGGGCAGAGTGTTCGGCCCGTGTCATCGAGGCGACCCCGCGATGCAC
>JAOUEA010000014.1 GCA_029858935.1 Actinomycetota bacterium | reverse complement strand
ATGCCGCGCTCTTCAGTTGGGTGCTCACCGAGACGCTGTTCCGGTGGTTCGTCCCCGACGAGTCGTTCCCGGTGAGCTATCGACGAGGGGGCAATGCCGCGCACCTCGACCTCGGTGGCGCGCGGGCTCACGCCGTGAAGCAGGCCATGGCCGAGCAGGTCGGGCTCGACGTGAGTGAAGTCGAGCCGTTCGGGCTGGAGGGGTCCGGCGGATCGTCACCGCTGCGCATGACGCTCGCCGATGGATCGCGGATCTTCGGCAAGATCTACGCGACGAGTCACGTGCGCGCCGATCGCTGGTACCGGATCGGCCGCACGATCATGTACGGCAAACTCGAGGACGAGACCCCGTTCAGCTCGGTGCGCCGCCTCGCCGAGTACGAGGACTACGCGCTGCGCTACCTCGCGATGAACGAGGTCAAAGTTGCCCGCACATGGGGCATCGTGGAGCTCACTCCGAACCGCGAATACATGCTGGTGACGGAGTTCTTCGAAGACTCCAAGAACCTCGGCGATTCCGAGATCGACGACGAAGTCATCGATCAGGGCCTTCGGCTCATCCGCACGTTCTGGGACATCGGTGTCGCCCATCGCGACATCAAGCCGGCGAACCTGCTCGTGCAGCGAGGCCGGCTTCAGCTCGTCGACGTGTCCGGCCTCGAGGTTCGCCCGACCCCCTGGCGACAGGCCGTCGACCTCGCGAACATGATGCTCACCCTCGCGCTGCAGACCGATGCCGATCGCGTGTACGAACGAGCGTGCGCGTTCTTCACCCCCGACGAGATCGCCGAGGCATTCGCCTGCGCCGTCGGCATGGCGGTGCCGACCGAGCTGTCCAAGCGCTTGAAGGCTGACCCCCGCCCCATCGTGGCTCGTTTCATCGAGCTCGCTCCAACGCGCGCCCCGGTGTCGATCCAGACCTGGGACGTTCGCCGCCTGGCCCTGACCGCTGGTGCAGTCGTCGGCAGCCTGGTGCTCGTGGCGATGGCGATCGATTCGTTGTTCGCCGGCCTGGATTGATCGCTCAGGCTTCCTGGAGCACGACGAGGGCCTTCGCTCGGGCACCGTCGTCGTGCCAAACGCCGATCAACGAGCCCGCCCGGTCGACGATCGCGTACGGCCCCTCGATCGCTGCCGGCGCCAGCACGCGGCCGTGACGTGCTGCACGCGACTCTTCACCTTCGAGCTTCACGGCCGGCAGGTGGGCCACGGCACGCTCGATCGGCAAGGGCATGCCCGGATCGTCAGGTCCGCGAGCCTCGGCGACGTCGAAGATTCCGATCGCGGTTCGCCGCAGCGCCGTGAGGTGGGCGCCGCATCCCAGCGCAGCTCCGACATCGGCGGCGAGCACGCGAACGTACGTGCCACCGCTGCATGTGACGACAACGTCGACATCGGGCCCTCGCCGCGCTTGGACTTCGTATCGCCCCACGGTGATCGCACGTGGCGCAGCGTCGATCGGCGTGCCCTTCCTGGCTGCCTCGTAGAGCTTCGTTCCCCCGACCTTCACGGCCGAGTAGGCAGGGGGCCGCTGCATGGACTCGCCCACCAATGAAGCCACCGCGCCAGCTAGTTCGTCGTCGGTGACGTCGACGGGCGCCGTGCGTACGACATCGCCATCGGCATCGAGCGTGGATGTTTCGACTCCGAGACGCATCGTGGCCTCGTAGGTCTTCGGCTGATCGCTCAGGAATCGCAGGAACCTCGTCGCTCGGCCTACCCCGATCACCAGCAGCCCGGTCGCCATCGGGTCGAGCGTGCCTGCATGGCCCACCTTCCTCGTGCCCAGGGCACGGCGTACCTTGGCCACCGCGTCGTGCGACGTGATGCCCCGCGGCTTGTCGACGAGGACGATGCCCTCAGGCCCAGGGTCGAGGGTGCGGCCCTCGCTCACGGGACGGCGGGCTGGCCGCGAAGCGCCCGCGCGAGGATCTCGACGGTCTCGGCCGGCCCATGATCCGAGGTGTAGCCGGCGGCGAGACGATGTCCCCCGCCACCGAAGGTTCCGGCGATGCTCGCAAGGTCGTGTCCACCCCGCGACCGCACGCTCACCTTGAACCGGCCGTCCTTCTGCTGCTTCACGATCGCCGCAACATCGACGTCGCGCGCGGTGCGGATCACATCGATCAGATCGTCGGTGTCGCCGGGATGCACACCCGCCTCCTGGAGGTCGGCCTGGGTGAGGTAGGTCCACACGAGATCGGCGTCGACGACGTGCTCGAGCCGCCCGAGCGCGAGACCCACCAGGCTGAGGTAGGCAGCGGGATTGTCCTCGTACAAGGCCTGCACCAAGCGAGCATGATCGAAGTTGTGCTCGCGCAGGCGGGCCGCGACACGCAGCGTCTCGGGCGTCGTGGCCTCGTACTGGAACTTGCCGGTGTCGGTCACGAGTCCGGCATACAGGCACATGGCTGTGTCGTCGGACATCTCCCCGCCCATCGCTTCGATCAGCCGGAAGACCATCTCGCAGGTCGACGAAGCGGAGGGGTCGATCAGCGGGATCGTGCCGAGCCCATCGTTCGATCGGTGATGGTCGATCCAGATCAGCTCGCCTGCGCGGGTCGCAGCCGAGCCGAGTTGTGCGAGGCGATCGAACGCGGCGCAGTCGCACGTGACCATGACGGCCGGATCCTTGGGGAATCGCCTGGCCGGCACGAGGCGGTCCGAGCCGGGGAGCATCGAGGCCCATCGCGGCGGCTCGAGAGGTTCGTTGGGATACGAGCAGACCGTGACGATGCCGCGAGATCGCAGGAACGCCGCTAGGCCCAGCATCGATCCGAGGGCGTCGGCATCCGGATTCACGTGACACGCAAGCGCGACCTGAGTCGCGCCGCCCAGGACCTCGCCGGCTCGTTCGAAGTCGAGGTTCATCGATCGTCCTGTGGCCGCTGCAAACCGGCGATCAACTCGTCGATACGCCTTCCTTGCTCGTAGGTGGTGTCCTCTTCGAACTCGATCTCCGGGAGGTACTTCAGACGGACCTGCCGTCCGATCAGGGTCCGAAGATGCGGGCGTGCCGAGCGCAGCGCGGCCCGCGTCGCCGCTCTCGCTTTGTCGTCGCCCAGCGACGTGTATGCCACCCTCGCATGACGGAGGTCGGGAGAGACCCTCACACCGACGACGGTGACGAACCCCACGCGGGGGTCCTTGAGTCTCGGGATCTCCTCGGCAAGGATCTCGCGGAATTCCTCGCCGACCCGCTCTGTGCGTCCTCCCTGCGTCATGCCACCAGCCTAACCGGCGGGCCTCGGTCTCCGGCGAGCGTCAGTCGTCGGGGGCATGCACCGTCACCTCGACCTGAAGCACCTCGACCGCTGGCCAGGTGTCGACGAATCGTTCGATCTCGCTCGCCAGTTGCCGGAGCCGATACTCCTGGCCGCCGACGGTGGCCACGGCGATCGTGCCACGCTGCCAGAGATCTTGGTGATCGACCTCGCTGACGCTGACGTTGAACCGCTGACGAAGGGCCGAGATCAGTCCCTTCAGGACATGGCGCTTCTGCTTGAGGGAGTGGCTCTCACGGATGCGCAGATCGAACCGCTGCAGCGCGACGAGCATCAGATCGAACGGGCCACCTCACGCACTTCGTAGGCCTCGATCACGTCGCCTTCCTTGATGTCCTGGTACCCCTCGATCCCGATGCCGCATTCGTAGCCGCTCGCGACTTCCTTCACGTCGTCCTTGAACCGGCGCAGCGACCCGATCCTGCCGTCGTAGACGATGATGCCGTCGCGCACGAGCCGCACGCGGGCGTCGCGCGGGATCGAGCCCTGCGTGACGTAACACCCGGCCACCACGCCGAGCTTCGGCACCCGGAAGGTCTGGCGGATCTCAGCCTGCCCGAGCTCGTGTTCCTGCTTCTCGGGCGCGAGCATGCCCGAGAGCGCGGCCTTGATGTCGTCGATGGCGTCGTAGATGACGCGATAGGTGCGGATGTCGACGCCTTCCCTGTCGGAGAGATCCACGGCCGCCTTGTCGGGACGAACGTTGAACCCGATCACGATCGCCTGCGAGGCCATCGCGAGGGATACGTCGTTCTCCGTGATGCCTCCGGCGGCGCTGCGAACGATGTTCACCCGTACCTCGCCTTGCGGAAGCTTCAAGAATGCGTCGGTCAACGCGCCCAACGACCCCTGCACATCTGCCTTCACCACGAGGTTCAGCTCGGGGATCTCGGCGCGCTCGGCCTGGCGGAGCAGGTCGGACAGCGTCGGGGGCCGGCTAGTCACGAGTTGTGCAGCACGTGCCTTGGCTTCGCGCTCGTCGGCCACGTGGCGGGCCGCTCGTTCATCGGCAACTTCGCGGAACTCGTCACCCGAGGCCGGCACCGCTTCCCATCCGAGCACCTGGACCGGCTTGGACGGGCCGGCCACATCGACGGTGTTGCCGTACTCATCCTGCATGGCTCGTATCTTGCAGTAGGTGGTTCCCGACACCAGCGCGTCGCCGATATCGAGTGTGCCGCGCTGCACGAGCACCGTCGCCACGGGACCGCGGCCCTTGTCGAGATGTGCCTCAATCACCGCGCCGCGAGCGCGTCCGGACGGTATGCCCTTGAGTTCCTCGAGATCGGCCACCAGCAAGATGGTTTCGAGCAACGAGTCGAGGTTCGTCCGCGCTTTGGCCGACACGTCGACGAACTCGGTGTCGCCTCCCCATTCAGACGGAACGAGGCCGCGCTCCACCAACTGCTGGCGCACTCGCGTCGGGTCGGCGGCTTCCTTGTCGACCTTGTTCACAGCCACGACCACCGGAACGCCAGCAGCCTTGGCATGATCGAGCGCCTCGATCGACTGCGGCATGACGCCGTCGTCGGCTGCCACGACGAGCACGGCGATGTCGGTCACCTGGGCCCCGCGCGCGCGCATCGCCGTGAACGCCTCGTGCCCTGGGGTGTCGATGAACGTGATGTCTCGGTCGCCCACGTGCGCCTGGTATGCGCCGATGTGCTGCGTGATGCCCCCGAACTCGCCGGCCACGACATCGGTCTCGCGGATGGCGTCGAGGAGTTTCGTCTTGCCGTGATCGACGTGCCCCATCACGGTGACAACCGGTGGCCTCGGAACCAGGAGCGCCTCGTCGAATTCGTCGATCTCCTCGGCGATGAGTTCGTCCTCGAGTGCCACGATCTCGGCCTCCATGCCGAGCTCGTCCGCGACCAGCATGATCGCCGCATCCGACAGCGAAGTCGTCGCAGTGGCCATCTCGTTCGCGAGGAACAGGATCTTCACGATGTCTGCGGGCCCGGTGCCGACCTTCTCGGCGATGTCTTGCGGCGTCGCCCCACGAACGACGTGAAGGATCGCCACCTCCGGCTCGGCCGGGGTGCGAGCGACGCGCGGAGGGCGCTTGGCACCCGGCGCGACGGCCGGGGCCGCCGGGGACGCAGTCGGCGCGGCAGTCGCGGGAACGGTGGCCGGGGCGGGTTCGGGCTCGGGTGTGCCCGATGGGGCCGCGGTTTCCTCGGTGGTGACGGTCTTCGGGGGAGAGGCCGCCGGCGCTGCCTTCGTTTTCGGTTTCGGCTTCGCGGCTGCCTTCGGCTTGCGCGGCGCGGGGGGCGGCTCGAGCACCTCGCGGCGCTTCGGGGCCTCGGTGGCCTTCCCTCCCGACGCTCGCAGCCTCGGCACGAGGTTCTCGGGCACGCTGGATGAAGCGGACTTGCCCGACACGCCCATCTGCTCGAGCGTCACGAGCAACTCCTTGCTTGTGACCCCGAGTTCCTTCGCCAGTTCGTGGACCCTCACGCCGCTCCTATCCGCTCGATCTCGTCCATCAGCCTACCGACTTCATCCGTGCTCACGTCGACTCGCAAGGCCCTGGGCAGCGCTCCCGCATGCCGCGCGGCGTCGAGGCACGAGCGCACGCGGTGCACGTACGCGCCCCGCCCCCCCGCGACGCCCGATCGATCGACCCGCGGTCCTTCATCGAGCCCGGCGACGATGCGCACCATCGACCCTTTCGGTTCGCGCGCGCGGCATCCGACGCAGGTGCGGATGGGTTCACGCTCCGCCGGTGTCACCCCTCTGACGGTGCCCCCTGCTCGGCCTCGGCTTGGGCGGGTTCGGCCTCGGCTGGGGCGGGTTCGGCCTCGGCTTGGGCGGGTTCGGCCTCGGCTTGGGCGGGTTCGGCCTCGGCTGGGGCGGGTTCGGCCTCACTCGCCGGCGTCGAGATGTCGACGGTGGCAGCACGTGCCTCCTCCGCGACCTGCGTCTCCGACTTGATATCGATACGCCACCCGGTGAGGCGCGCGGCCAGCCGCGCGTTCTGCCCTTCCTTGCCGATCGCGAGCGACAGCTGGTAGTCGGGCACGATCACCATCGCCGTGCCGGTGTCCTCGTTGATGCGCACTTCCCGAACCTTGGCCGGCTGCAGGGCGTTCGCGACGAACTCAGCGAGGTTCTCCGACCACGGCACGACGTCGATCTTCTCGCCCCGAAGCTCGTTCACGACCATGCGCACGCGCGAGCCCTTCGGTCCCACGCATGCACCCACCGGGTCGACCCCCGGCTCGTTGGAGATGACGCCGATCTTCGAACGATGTCCGGGCTCGCGAGCGACCGCCCTGATCTCGACGATGCCTTCCTCGACCTCGGGCACCTCCATCGCGAACAATGCCTTCAGCAGCCCCGGATGCGAACGGCTCACCACGATCTGTGGACCCTTCGTTCCCTTGCGCACCTCGGTGATGTAGGCCTTGAGCCGCTCGCCGTGGCGATAGGGCTCGGTCGGCACCTGCTCCGCCTGCGGCAGCAGCGCCTCGACCTTGCCGAGGTCGAGCAGCGTGTACCGACGCTCCTGCTGCTGGACGATGCCGGTGACCACGTCACCCTCGCGGCCCGCGAACTCCTCGTACGTCATCTCACGTTCGGCATCGCGGAGCTTCTGGAAGATGACCTGCTTCGCCGTCTGCGCCCCGATGCGGCCCTTGAATTCGTCGGTGACCTCGACTTCTTCCTCGCCGAGCACCTTCATCTCGAGCGTCGGGTCGGCGCCCTCCTCGGCCGGCGGCACCTCGATCTCCTCGAGGTCCTGCTTCCACATGCGAAGGTCGCCGTTCTCCGGGTCGATCTCCGCGCGGAAGCCCACGAAGTCGTCGTCTGCGTCGGGATTCTCCTGCTTCCACCACGTCTTGTAGGCGGAAGCCATCGCCTCCTCGAGCCCTTGCAGGATCGTTTCGAAGGCGACACCCTTTTCCCTCTCGAGTTCCCGCAGCGCGGCGATCATCTCGGCGTTCATGCGTTGCTCCCCTTCAGTTCGGCGCCCCAGTCGACCACCGTGCGCGCCGACGCGATGTCGGCGAGCCGCAACGTCCGCGGCTCGTCCCCGACGGCGACGATGACGTGCTCGTCGTCGGCCGCGATCAGCGTGCCGGTGTGGGTCTTGGACCCGGCCACTGGCGCCGTCGTCTTCACCTTCACCTGCTCCCCAACGGTTCGCAGGAAATGCGCTGGTCGCCGCAGCGACCGCTCGAGCCCAGGCGAGGAAACCTCCAGGTCGTAGGGGCCGGTTTCGTATGCCTCGTCGTCGAGCCGGGCAGCGATGCGCCCTGACAGCCTGCTCAGCGTGTCGATGTCGACGCCGTCAGGGCCTTCGACCTCGATCTTCAGCACCATGCGGCCGTGCTCACGACCCCGTGTCACGTCGTATAGCTCGAGGCCCTCGGCCTCGAGCATGGGTCTGAGCAGCGCCTCGACATCCACCGCTCGACCCTCCTCTACGAACGAGAAGGTGGGCGCGAGCCCACCCTCGACACACCTCCGCAGCTCCGTGACGAGACCGAGTATAGCCCACGACCTGCGGGAACGGCCCGCGGCTCGCGACAGCGACCCTACGGAGCGCCGGCGAGCAGGTCGGTGGCAGCCTGCACCGCGTCCTCGAGCGTCGCGGTGGAGCGCTCCCCCGAAGCGCGAACCTTGAGGTCCACCGTGCCTGCGGCGAGACCGCGCTTGCCCACGGTGACCTGCACCGGATACCCGATGAGATCGGCGTCGGCGAACTTGACGCCGGCACGTTCCTCACGGTCGTCGATGACCACCTCGATGCCCCGCTGTCCGAGTGCCGCATAGATGCGCTCGGCCTCTGTGCGCACCGGCTCATCGTCGGCGTTGGCCAGGATCACCACCACATCGAACGGTGCCAGGTGCCTGGGCCAGACGATGCCCTCGCCGTCGTGATTCTGCTCGACCAAAGCGGCGAGGATCCTCGTGATGCCGATGCCATAGCATCCCATCATGTAGGGCTTCTCCGAACCGTCCTCATCCTGGAAGCTTGCTCGGAGCGGATCGGAATACTCCGTCGACAGCTGGTAGATGTGGCCGACCACGATCGAGCGTCCGACTTCGAGCTCGCCACCGTCGATCGGACACCGGTCGCCATCGCGGATCTGGACGAGGGCCTCCCACCGATCCACCCGGAAGTCCCGCTCGAGGTTCATCCCTGTGACATGCATGTCGGTCCGGTTCGCACCGGTGACCCAGTTCGCGCCGGCCCGCACCGACGGGTCGGCGAGGACCGCGACGTCACGATCGAACCCGTGGGGCCCCACGTAGCCCTTCGCGTACCCCCGCCGCTCGAAGTCGTCGTCATCGAACGCACGCACGACCTTCGGGAAATACAGCCTGGCCAGCTTCTTTTCGCTCACCTCTCGGTCACCCGGCACGAGCACGGCAACGGTCTGCCCGTCGACATCGAACATGACGTTCTTCAGCGTTCGCGCCTCGTCGATACCGAGCTGTGCGGCCACGAGCTCGATCGTGGCCGCGCCGGGGGTCTCGACCTCCACCATCGGTTCGAGCTCCGCTTCGACGGCCGGTGCGGCCTCCGGCGTGGCCGCTTCGATGTCGGCCAGGTAGTCACCGTTCACGCACCGCACGAAGAGATCCTCGCCCACATCCGCCAGCGCCATGAACTCGTGGTTGATGCCGCCGCCGATCGATCCTGGGTCCGCCTCCACGATCACATACCCCAAACCGATGCGGTCGAAGATGCGCTCGTAGGCCTCGTACATCACCCGGTAGCTCTCGCGCATGCCGGCCTCGTCGCGGTCGAACGAGTAGGCGTCCTTCATCAAGAATTCGCGCCCCCGCAGGAGCCCGAACCGCGGGCGCTTCTCATCGCGGTACTTCCATTCGACCTGGAACAGGTTGATCGGCAGGTCTCGATAGCTGGGCAGGTCGCCGGCCACGAGCGGCGCGAAAACCTCCTCTTCGGTCGGGCCGAGCATCATCTCACGGCCGTGTCGGTCCTCGAGCTTGAACACCTCGTTCCCGTATCGCTGCCAACGCCCGGTGGCCTTCCATGGCTCCGCCGGCAGCACGATCGGCACGCGTATCTCGATCGATCCGGACGCCTCCATCTCCTCCCGCACGATCGCTTCGACCTTCCGGATCACCCGGAGCGCCAGGGGGAGCGACGTGTACACACCTGCGGTGAGTCGCCGGATGAACCCCGCGCGCAGCAGCAAGCGGTGCGAGGCGATCTCAGCGTCGGCCGGATCGTCGCGCAGTGTGGGGACGAAGGTCTTCGTCAGGCGCATTGGGGCACAGGATACCGATGAACGCGACAGGGCCCCGGACGCGGCCGGGGCCCTGTCGGCGTCTTCCAGATCGACGCCGTTACGGGATGCACGCACCGGCATCGATCTGGAACCGCACGATGCGCGTCGCCCATTTGTACTGGCCGGTGCGCTTGTAGTACTGCTGCGTGTAGTAGAAGGTGCAGCCGTCCTCGGCAACCGTCATGTCGGAGTAGTCGCCCCAGCGGCTGAACTTGCCTCGCTCGGAGCCGGTGCCCGCGAACACCTTGCGTTCGGACAGGTCGAACGTGTTCGCCGGAGCGCCAGCGGTGCGGCCCGCGATGGCGATCGACGGGAAGATGCGCTTGCTCGACACGGAGTAGCCGGCCGCGATGTTGCCGGCCGCGTCCATGGCGGCGCTCCCCATCCATCGGCTCTTCGCGTTCGGCTTGTACGTGCCCTGGTTGGCGATCGACCACCCCGAGCCGGAGTCGTCGAGCTGGTACCAGCGGAGGCCGGCTTTGCCCTTCGATGCCCGCACCGAGTGGGTCACCACCAGGTGTTCGATGCCACCCGCCCTTCGATATTGCAGGCGGAACATCAGCCGATCGTTGACGGCGTCGAGCTTGTTCTTCGTGCCCTTCTGCGGGATGCACACGACGCGGCCGGCTCCGCAGACCCATGGGTTGAAGTTCGCCGTGGGGATGTACGTCGGTCCGTCGAAGGTCGAATCCTCAGGGGTCGTGAAATCGGCCGTGAACTCCCACAGCTCGAGCTGGTCGTCGGCGTAGCCCCACTCGTCGGCGTCGAATTGCATGAACGCGTTGGGGGCATTCGCCGCCGGAGCCGTGACACCGTCGGCATCGCTTGGGAGCTGCGCTCCGAGATTGGGATCGACGGGGTAGAGATCGACGTAGACCTGCCCCGCCGGGTCGCCGGCGATCATGGCATCGCGCTCGTAGGCGACGGCGCCCGCACCTCGCCATGCGAAGTCGCACACGCTCGAGCTGCATCGGAACTGGTTGAACGAGGCGAAGTAGGCAGAGTTGTTGGTCGCCGGCCACACGCCGAACTTCGGATAGTCGTTCAGCACGTTCGGGTTGGGATAGTCAAACTGGTAGGCGTTCCAGGCGCCCATAGGGTTCGAGGTCTGGGACACGGCGATGCACTCGGAGAATCTCGGCTGGTTGAAGTTCAACGCGAACTGCGAGATGACCCAGACGCCGGCGAACTCGTCGTAGACGACGACCGGATCACCGTCGTCATGGGTGGCACAGAGCTTCTGTGAACCGACGTCGAATAGATCCGACATGAACCTGGGGCCGTCGAGCTTCGCCCCGGTGTCGGCGTCGAAGATCGCCAAGGTGACGTTGACCATCTGCAGGAAGTATCCGCCGCCGACATCGCCGTTCGTGTCGGGCGGCACGAGCTTGTAGGGGTTCGCCGCCGAACCAAGCCCTGGGACGTTGAAGTCGGGCTTGGGGATCTTGAGAGAGCCGCGTTCGGTCTGGAGCACCTCGTCGGCCTGATCACTCGAAGCCGCCGTGCCGAGCGCAGGGCGCGCCTCCTCCGGAGCGAACTCCTCGTCTGCTTCGAGCCGCAGCTCCTTCTTCACCCACGGCACCCGGGTCGGTGCACCAGTGGTCAGCGATGACAGCGACTCGGTGAGGTGCGGCGCGGCCACGGATCCGGCCACCGGTTCGACGCTGGCGCCCCCCGCACCCTGAGCGATACCGGCCGGGCCGGCATCGTTCGCGCCCAACGCGCGAACAGGTCGACTCGGGGCATTCGTCGTCGCGGTCGCGGCCAGAGCGATGGCCCCTGCGACGAGCCCGAGCGCCGTCGCAGTCACGAACGCGCGCATCCAGAATCCCTTCACGGAGCCCTCCTACGCGCGCGGCCATGCGGGCGACGGCATCACGGCGACGGCTCAGGATAGTCCATGACGACGACGCAGCCTGTCAGCCGATCGGGGGGTTCGGCCGAGCGGGCGTTCGCTGGCGATGTTTGACGGCGGAGGGTGGGGCCCGGCACAATCGCCGCATGTCGACGCGAGCGTATCGCTGTTCTTGGCGCGGGGGCCCTCGGGGTCCGGCGCGCACACGCGTCTCGGCGAACTAGCCACAACTGCCGGCTCCGCGAACCCCGGGCTATCACCGCCCGGGGTCGTTCGTCCTCTCGAGGAGGTGCACGCCGTGGAACTCCGGATCCGCCCCGAGCGCGAGGCGTTCGAAGCCCTCGCTGCCACATGGCCGCTGGTGCCGGTCTGGGCGGAGCTGCTCGCCGACGTCTCTACCCCTGTGGGGCTGTTCCCGTCCCTGTGCGGCGAGGGACCAGGACTGCTGCTCGAATCGGTCGAGCGCTCTGAACGATGGGGCCGGTACTCGTTCGTGGCCGGCGATCCGGCTGCTGTCGTCGTCGGAGACCATGACGGCCTCCACGTCACCGACGTGCGCCGCGAACTACCGATCTCGGTCGGCGACGGACCGGTGCGACAGGCTCTGATCGAGGTGGCCAGGTCGCTGCGCGCCCCTCACCTGCCCGACCTTCCGGCGCTCACCGGCGGGCTCATGGGGTACGTGGCCTACGAAGCGGCCGAACTGCTCGACGGACACCCGGTGCCCGATCCTGCGTCGGCACCGGTGCCGCCCGTCGCGCTGCTCGTGATCGACCGCGCGATCGTGTTCGACCATTGGAGACAGCGCCTGCTGCTCGTCGCGCACGTGCCGGCGGGCGGCTACGACGAGGGCATCGCTGCGGTGCGCGATCTGGCGGATCGCGCCCAGACCGCGATTCTCCCCGCCCTCGAGCCCCTCCCCGAGGGTCACGCCGGCATCGAGGGCGAGTCCAACATGTCCGACGAGCGCTACCGAGAGATCGTCGCGTCGTTCAAGGAGCACATCCTTGCCGGCGACATCTTCCAGGCCGTGCCGTCACGTCGAGTTGCCTTCCCCGCCCCCGACGGAGGCTCCTCGATCTACCGTCGACTGCGTGTCGCGAACCCCGCCCCCTACATGTTCTTCCTGCGGATGATGGGCATCGAGCTCGCGGGGTCCTCACCCGAGCCTCTCGTGCGCGTCGAATCAGGACGGGTCTCGACCCGCCCGATCGCGGGGACGCGTCCCCGGGGCGAGACGGAGGTGCGCGATCGCCTCTTCGAGCACGAGCTGCTCGCCGATCCCAAGGAGCAGGCTGAACACGCCATGCTGGTCGACCTCGCCCGCAACGACATCGGCCGCGTCTGCGTGGCCGGAAGCGTCGAGCCGACGCAACTGATGGAGGTCGAACGTTTCACCAAGGTGATGCATATCGTGTCGACCGTCGAGGGCGACCTCCGCGAGGACATGCACCCGTTCGACGCGCTGGCCGTCACGTTCCCGGCCGGCACGTTGAGCGGGGCGCCGAAACGGCGGGCGATGGAGCTGATCGCGTCACACGAGCCGGACGCGCGGGGCCCATACGGGGGCGCGGTCGGATACTGCACGTTCCAGGGGGACCTCGATTTCTGCATCACGATCCGCACCGCGGTCGTGAAGGACGGAGTGGCTCACCTGCAGGCTGGCGCGGGCGTCGTGGCAGACTCCGACCCGCAGGCCGAGCTCGAGGAGACGAAGGCCAAGGCATCGGCGCTCCTGCCGGCGATCGCCCCGGCGATGCCGGCGGCCAAGGTCGCCGGCCGTGACCCTCAGGAGGCCGTCAGGTGATCCTGGTCGTCGACCACTACGACTCGTTCACCTACAACCTCGTGCAGCTTGTCGAAAGCCTGGGTCATGCGACAGAAGTAGTGAAGAGCGACGCCGAGCCTGCGGCAGCACTCGTGGCGCGCGAGCCCGACGCGGTGATCCTGTCCCCCGGGCCCGGCCGCCCCGAAGCAGCGGGTTGCTTCACAGAGCTGCTCGAGACCTTGCCGTCGCAGATTCCCGTGCTCGGCGTATGCCTCGGGCACCAAGCGATCGGCCTCGAGTACGGCGGCACGATCGATCGGACCGAACCCGTGCACGGGAAGGCCTCGCCGGTGCACCATGACGGCACGGTTCTCTTCGAGGGCGTTCACGACCCATTCGAAGCCGGCCGCTATCACTCGCTCGTCGTCGAGCGAGACGACCTACCCGAAGAGCTCGTGCTGACGGCATGGACATCCGCC
Source organism: Actinomycetota bacterium (assembly GCA_029858935.1). GTDB lineage: Bacteria > Actinomycetota > UBA4738 > UBA4738 > HRBIN12 > JAOUEA01. The sequence continues at coordinate 8,623 of JAOUEA010000014.1, read as the reverse complement.
GGCCTAGTCATGGCCACGCGCCATCGCACGCTTCCTCGGTTCGGTGTGCAGTTCCACCCGGAGAGCATCCTCACGCCCGAGGGACCCACGATCGTGAGGAATTTCCTCACCCTCACGGGCTGAATGACCGGTTCGCAGCAGTCGGCCGGCCGATGATACCGTCGCTCGGCGAACGCAGAAGGAGACCCGATGCGAGACGTTGCACAGCGATACGTGGCGGCGCTCGACGAGGTGGACCGGCACGTCCGGGTGATCAGGCCCGATCAATGGTCGAACGCGACCCCTTGCACGGAGTGGGACGTTCGCGCTCTCGTCGATCATCTCGTCTACGAGACCCTCTGGGTGCCCGACCTCGTGGCCGGGAAGACGCTGCAGGAGGTCGGTGATCGCTACGAGGGCGAGCGGCTCGGCGACGACCCGATCGCCGCGTGGACCTCAGCGAAATCGTCGGCCGTCGCGGGCGTCGCCGCCTCTCGGTTCGACATGCCCGTGCACACCTCGGGGGGTCAGCTGACGGCCGACGAGTACCTCACCCAGATGCTGTTCGACGCAGTGATCCACGGATGGGACCTGTCGAAGGGCGTCAAGACCGACCATGCCATCCCCGACGACGTGGCTCAAGATCTCGAGGAGTGGTTCGCGCCACAGGTGGAGCAGATGCTCGCCGCTCGTATCATCGCTCGACCGGTCGCGCTGTCCGAGGACACGGACGCCGCGACCCGACTCATCGCCCTCTCGGGTCGCGATCCCTACCACCCCATCGCCATCGCCTCCTAGCGCGCTCGCGATGCGCCTCGATCCGCGCGGCGTGGCTATTCGATGCGAGACGCGTCGCCGCCATGACCCGCGGCCACCTTCTCGGCGGCCACGGCCCGCGCCTCCGTGAGCAGGGCGTCGACGAGCTCGGCCTCAGGCACTTTCGCGACCACCTCGCCTCGTCGGATGATGAAACCGAGCCCGTTGCCGCTGGCGATGCCCACATCGGCCTCGCGCGCCTCGCCGGGGCCGTTCACGACACACCCCATGACCGCGACGCGCATCGGCACGGTGAACTCCTCGCGCTCGATCGCAGCGTTGACCTTCCGCGTGAGCTCGAGCACGTTGACCTCCGCGCGACCGCATGATGGACAGGCCACGAGATCGAGTCCTCGTTCACGCAAGCCGAGGGATTGCAGGATCGTGGTCGCCGCCTTGACTTCCTCGACAGGGTCGTCGGTCAGCGAGACGCGGATCGTGTCGCCGATGCCCTCCGCGAGCAACGTGCCGATGCCGACGGCGCTCTTCATGCCCCCCATCGGCATCGGACCGGCCTCGGTCACACCGAGGTGCAGCGGATAGTCGCAGGCTTCGGCGAGCAGGCGGTAAGCCTCGATCATCACCAGCGCGTTCGAGTGCTTGACCGAGATCTTGATATCGAAGAAGTCTTCATCCTCGAGGATGCGAGCCTCGTTGAGCGCGCTCTCGACGAGGGCCTCCGGGGTCGGGTTGCCGTACTTCTCGAGCAAGTCGGCCTCGAGCGACCCCGCATTCACCCCGATCCGGATCGGCACTCCTCGCTGTCCTGCTTCGCGCGCGATCAGCCGAACCTTGTCCTGGTACTTGATGTTGCCCGGGTTGATGCGAAGCCCCTGGATGCCGGCCTCGAGCGCAGCCATCGCGTACTTCCATTGGAAGTGGATGTCGGCAACCACCGGCACCGTTGACTTCGCAGCGATCGCGACCAATGCCTCGGCATCTTCCCAGTGGGGCACGGCGACGCGCACGATATCGACCCCGGCCGCGACGAGCGACGCGATCTGCTGAAGGGTCGCGTTGATGTCGGCCGTCTTCGTCGTGGTCATCGACTGGATCGAGATCGGCGCGTCACCGCCGACGGCGACGCCGCCGAGGTCGATCTGCCGGCTCTTCCTGCGCTGGATGCTCACGTCGGCAGTCTCCCAGGCTCTACGTCTCGGCCGACTCAGGCGCCGAACACATGGAACGTGATCGTGCGGTCTTTGGGCTCGTCCATCTCGAAGAAGATCAGCCGCTGCCAGGTTCCGAACCCGGGCTCGCCGCCGACGACGGGGATCGCGTGCGAGGTCGCGGACAGGAGCATCGACTTCACATGCGCGTGGCCGTTCTCGCGCTCATCGGGGTGCATGTTCTGCGTCCTCACGTCGAAGTCGTCGTGTTGGTAGTACACGCCGTCGTGCGGCACCAAGTCAGTGAGGTGCCGACGGAAGTCGGCCATCGCGCCGTCCTCCCACTCGTTGATCAGCAGAGCGCACGTCGTGTGGGCGCAGAAGGCGATGGCGGCCCCGTCGGTCACACCCGAGTCCTTGATCGCTCGTCGCAGGTCGTCGGTGATGTCGAGGAATGCGTATCGCTCGGGCGCCGAGATCGTGACGGTATTGGTCATGGACTTCACTGATCCCTCCTGTTCACGGTCGCTTGCGCGACCGGCACTGAGACGGGCAGGTCGAAGGTGAACGTGCTGCCGCGGCCGAATTCGCTCTCGGCGCGGATCGTGCCTCCATGGGCCTCGACGACCGAGCGCGCGATCGCCAACCCGATGCCGGTACCGCCGTCGTCACGCGTGCGGGCTCCATCGACCCGGTAGAACCGCTCGAACAGTCGTGGCAATGCGTCCGGTGGGATGCCGACGCCAGTGTCGGCCACGCTGACCTCGATCGACCCGTTGTGCCGCTGAGCCGCGATCCGCACCTCGCCCCCTTCAGGTGTGTAACGCACGGCATTGTCGACGAGGTTGAAGATCACCTGGTGCACCCGCTCGGGATCGGCCTCGATCGTCGGCAGATCGTTCGGCAGGTCGCTCAGCACTTCGACGGCTCGCGCAGCCCGGGCGACCTCGATCTCGGACATGACCCGGGACACGAGCGGCCCCAGCGAGATCTCCTCACGACGAAGTGGCACCTCGCCCGACTCCAGTCTCGAGAGATCGAGGAGCTGTTCGACCAGGCGCCCGAGCCGCTCCGACTGCGAGAGCATCACCTGGAGTATTTCCGCGTTGGGTTCCTCGACCCCGTCCAGCAGATTCTCGAGATGAGCACGGATGGCGGTGATGGGGGTCTTGAGCTCGTGCGAGACGTTCGCAACAAGGTCCCGACGCGACGCCTCGAGGTTGTCGAGCTCCCGGCTCATGCGATTGAAGGCCGCGCCGAGCTGTCCGACCTCGTCGCGCGTCGTGGTGTAGATACGGGTCGAATAGTCACCGGTCTCCATGCGCCGAGAAGCGTCGGCCATGTCGCGGAGCGGCTGGGTCATACCGCGAGCGAGCCATCGGGCCATCACCAGGGCGAGCACCGCCGCGATCGCGCCGGCGAGCATGAACTGCCACCACACGCTCTGCAGGAAGCCGAGCGTGGCCGAGAGCCGCCCAAGGGACCCCCGGGTCGGCGACGGGTAGAGCACGATCAGGCTCCCTCCCCCATCGGCAGGGATGGCGGCCCACACGTTGTTGCCGATCACTCCCCATCGGGGCACGCGACCCGGAGTGTCGGGCGGGAGCACGCCCAGATTCACACCTTCGACCGTGACCTCGCCCGTCACGCTGCGCCGAACGATCATCGTGTTGGCCGGCGGCTCGGCCAGCTCGCCGCTCGCGATGCGCCGAGCGAGGGCGAGGGCGTCGATCGCCTCCGAGTCCCTCGGAGAGTTCCGGAGGGCGAATCCGATGAGGACGTACGAGATCGCGATCGTGATGACGACCGCGACGACGATCGTGGCACCGAGCTTGCCGCGGATCGTCGGCAGGCGCTCGAACGGCCGGGAGCTCACGACCGTTCCTGGAACGCGTACCCCACGCCGTGGACGGTGCGGATGAATCGCGGCTCGTTCCCGTCCTCGCCGAGCTTCCGGCGGATCCGCGCGACGTGCGAGTCGACCACGCGGCCCCCGGCGAAGTCACGGTAGCCCCAGACCCGATCCATGAGTTGATCGCGGGAAAGCACGACGCCGGGATCTCGAGCCAGCGTCAGCAGGATCTCGAACTCGAGCGGGGTGAGCCCGACGTCGTCCCCGTCGACCGTCACGCGGCGGCGGTTCGCATCCATCACGAGACCCCCGTGTTCGATCGGCCCTGTGTCCTTCTGCTCCCCCATGCGTTCCATGCGCCGAAGGATGGCCTTCACCCGAGCCGTGAGCTCACGGAGGCTGAACGGCTTCGTGAGGTAATCGTCGGCCCCGACGGCGAAGCCCGCGACCTTGTCGGCTTCCTCGGTCTTCGCGGTCAGCATGAGCACGGGGGTCCACTCGTGACGTTGGATCTCTTGGCAAACCTCGAGCCCGTCCATCCCCGGCAGCATCAGGTCGAGCACGACGATGTCGGGCCGCTGTTCGGTGTGCTGCTCGATCGCGTCCGGCCCGTCATGGGCGACGAGCACCCGATACCCCTCAGATTCGAGACGGGCACGAACGGCTTCGGCGATCGATTCCTCGTCGTCGACGACGAGCACGGTCTGCTGATTCACGGCGCAATCGTAGCCGGGAGGTGTGTGCTGGTGCCCGCTGCAGTGTTGAGAAATCGTGGCGCCCGTTCGGCGGCAACCGATCCTGACGCCGGGCTCGAGCGCTATGGGAGCGAGATGGGCTTCGTGACGTCGAGCACGATCGTCGCACCCACGAACATCACGAAGAAAGCCATCACGGCGGCCGAGATCGGAATCAGCGTTCGCATGTCGACCGCTCGTCCGCGGACCTTCTCGATCGCGAGGGTCAGAAGGTGGCCACCGTCGAACGGCGGCAGGGGCACGAGGTTGATCAACCCCACGAAGACGGTCACGAACCCGAAGAGGTACACGATCGTCGACCAGTCCCCTGCCGAGGACGTGGCCCCCACCTGCTGGCTGATGCCGACCACGCTCGCGGCGTCGTCCGGCCGTCGCTGCTCGTCGTTGAACAGCAGCCCGAACACCCGGCCCACGCCCTCCGGGCCGAAGACCCGGCCGATCTGGGAGAACGACTCTCGCACGGCGAAGTCGACTTCCTTCACGCCACCCACCAACGCCGCCCCGATCGCGACGGGCTCCGGATCCGGTGGCCCAACGATGATGCCCATGCGGCCACGGGTCTCACCGTCGACCTCCGCGAGCTCGGGCACCACCGTGAGGGTGACCGTCTCGCCCCCGCGCTCGACCAATAGCGTCAGCGGCTCCCCCGGTCGATCTTCGACCTGCGAGGTGATGACGTCGGTGAGCTGTTCCGCTGTGGGCTCGTCGACCTCGCCCAGACGGAGGATGAGGTCGCCGGGCTCGATGCCCGCGGCAGCGGCCGGCGACTCGGCTCCGTTGAGCGTCACTTCCACCTCGTCGATCACGAGGGGCGCGAGGGGAGCCGTGCGCGGGTCGCCGAAGATCGCGAGCCATACCGCGAAGATCAGGGCCGCCACCACGAAGTGCGTGCCCGGCCCGGCGAAGATCGTGATGGCCCGCTGCCATATGGGCTGCGAAGCGTACAAGCGTGGCACGTCTTCGGGCGGGTTCTCCTCGTACGGATTCATGCCTGCGATCTTCACGTAACCGCCGATGAAGATCGGCTTCACGCCGTACTCGAGCTCCCCCTTGCGCCTGGACCAGATCTTCCGGGGACCGAAGCCCACGAAGTACTCGGTCACCTTCATGCCGAAACGCCGCGCGAAGTAGAAATGGCCCAGCTCGTGGATCGCGATGACCACCGTGAGGAAGGGCAGGAAGATCAGAGCCCCGAGCAACAGGTCCATGAGGAGAGGGCCCTATCGCTCTTCGGCGAGCTCGGCGGCGCGCTGACGCGCCCAAGCGTCGGCGCGCTCGATGTTCACGATCGAGACCACGGAGGCCGGCTCGTGCTCGTCGACGACGGTCTGCACGAGCTCGACGACGCGCGTGAGCTGGATCTTCCCCTCGAGGAAGGCCATCACGGCCACCTCGTTCGCCGCGTTCATCACGGCCGGGAACGTGAGGCCGAGGCCCCCAACCCGGTAGGCGAGGTCGACCGCCGGGAACGCTTCTCGGTCCACCGGCTCGAACGTGAGTGGCCGATCGGTCAGCGGGACCGGCTCGGCGCCCGATGACAACCGTTCAGGCCACGCCAGCGCGAGCTGGATCGGCAGTCGCATGTCGGGTGTCGCCATCTCCGCGCGCAGGCTGCCGTCGCGGAACTCGGCCATCGCGTGCACCAGGCCCTCTGGGTGGATCAACACATGGATCGAGGAGTACTCGAGGTCGAACAGGTAGTGCGCCTCGATCACCTCGAGCCCCTTGTTCATCAGGGTCGCGGAGTCGATCGTGATCTTCGGACCCATCGACCACACGGGGTGCTGCAGTGCTTCCTTCACGCTCGCCTTTGCGAGCTCGCCCCGGGTCCACCCTCGGAACGGACCCCCCGACCCGGTCAGCACGACACGCTTGAGGTCCTCGCGACGCTCGCCACGCATCGCCATCGCGAGCGCGGCGTGCTCCGAATCGACCGGCAGCAAGCGTTCGGGCTCACCCTTGATCAGGTCGGTGACGAGCTCGCCACCGACGACCAGACTCTCCTTGTTCGCGAGCGCCAGCGTCTTGCCGGACTGCAGCGTCGCGAGGGTCGGGGCGAGGCCGGCGGAGCCGACCAGCGCGTTGAGCACGAAGTCGGCCTCGGTCTCGGCCGCCAGACGTTCGGCGGCGTCGGGGCCGTCGATGAGCTCGACGCCGGGCACGGAACCGATCTTCCTCTTCACGTCGACGGCGGCATCCTCATCGGCGATGGCGACCACAGGCGGCAGGAACTCCCGGATCTGCCCGGCGAGCAGCTCGAGATTCGTCCCGGCCGTGCACAAGCCGACGACCTTGAATCGGTCGGGGTGATGACGCACCACGTCGAGCGCCTGCGTGCCGACCGACCCCGTGGAACCGAGGATCGTCAACGATTTCATGCGCTCAAGCCTACCCCGAGGGCCGCGGAACGCTGGGAACGCCGGGAGCGCGTCGGCGAACGACGCTGATCGCTCCTCGCACGCTCGATCGTTGCGTCTCGTTCAGACGACGATGATGCGATACAGGAAGAACGCCGCCGGTGCGACGAACAGCAGCGAGTCGATGCGGTCGAGCACCCCCCCGTGTCCCGGCAAGATGCTCCCCATGTCCTTGATGCCCATGTCGCGCTTCACCAGCGATTCGGCGAGATCGCCGAACGTGGCGGCTGCTGCAACCACGAGCCCGAGCAACAACGCCTCGATGCGCTGGTCCTCGAATGGGTCGACGAACGAGGTGACGAGCGTGACGGCCACCACGACGGTGACGAGCGAGCCGATGAGGACACCTTCGACCGACTTCTTCGGGCTCACGGTCGACGCCAGTGGACGCTCGAAGAACTGTCCCCCCCAAACCGACCCCGAGAGGAACGCCGCCGTGTCGTAGACGAACGTCAGGCCGACCACGCTCACGACGAGCGAGATGCCGCTGGCCCCCTCGAGCAGGACGAGCAGGTAGCTGCCGAGCAGTGGCACCCACGCCATGTTCAGCACGGTGAGACCGATGTTCGCCGTCACGTCCCTACGGGATCCGGCCGGACCCGACATGAACCAGAGGAACGTGGCCGCGACGCCGAGCGCGAACATCGCCAGGACCGCGCTCTCGCCGCGGAAGTATCCGGCAGCGAGCATCAACGCGCCCGCGACCAGGCCCACCGCCGTCGCCGGCTGGCGATGATGCTTGACCATGACGCCGAACAGCTCACCCTGAGCGAGGAGCACGATCGCAGCGGCGAGCAGTCCGAAGAGCCAGTCCCCGATCAGCAGCGCGGCGAGCGCGGCGATCGCGAGCACCGCACCCGTCATGAAGGCCGCCGGAACGTCGCGCTCATCGGGTCCAGGGCCACGGTGCTCGACCTCAGCTCCCACTTCGACGGCACCGGGCTCCTGCCAGCTCGGACCTCCCAGCCCTTCGCCGCCCCCGACCATGACGGTCTCATGCTCAGGCTCCGGACCCGCGAGGTCGGACAGGATGTCGTGTTCGACCTCGTCGGGACCGAGTTCGCCGATCAGCGTTCCTCCGACCTGAGCGGCAGCGGCCGAGCCGTCCTCCCATCCCACAGACTCCGTCTCGCGGTCTGCCTCGACCGGCTCCTCGATGCCTGCTTCCTGGTGAACCGATGGTGCGAAGTGTTCCGTCGCTCGTTCGAGCTCGTCCTCGCCAGGCGATTCGACGCCCCCCATCAGCTCGTCGATCGTGCCGATGGGTGCGGTCTCGGTGCCGAGATCGCCTTCGTCGCCGACCAACACGGCCTCCGCATACTCACCCCCGTCGTCGGCGTCCTCCTCGGATGGAGTGAACAGTCCCGCCTGACCAGGGCCCGGTTCTACGACGTCGCCGACCACCTGCTGACTGATCTCGCCCTCGTCGACGGATGCGTCGACCGTGACGACCTGGTCGTCGTCGGCCACCCCGTCGAGCTCATCGTCGGCCCCGATGCCCTCGATCGTCTCGAGCACGGTGGTGTCGTACCACTCCTCGTCCTCGGCGCCCTGGAGGTCATCCGCCGTCTCGGGTTCGGCGGGCGCGGACTCCTCGGACTCGGGGCCGTCGGCGCGCACCGAGACATGCTCCTCGCTGGGGGTTTCCCGCGCCCCCGCCGAGGCGGGCTCGTCCCATTCGACGTCCTTGATCGG
>JAOUEA010000151.1 GCA_029858935.1 Actinomycetota bacterium | reverse complement strand
AGGAGTACGCGGCCCAGTAGTCCACGCTGGACTAATATGCGCGCGGGCCGCCCGAGCCCGCCGGATCTCACACGTCGTAATACAGGCCGAACTCGTACGGGTGAGGGCGGAGTGCCACCGCGTCATGTTCCTCGAGGCGCTTGTACTCGATCCAGGTGTCGATCACGTCCTGGGTGAACACGCCGCCCTCGAGCAGCCACTGGTGGTCGGCTTCCAGTTCTCCCAACACCTCGAGGAGCGACCCCGGCACCTGCTTCACGGCCGCGTGCTCTTCGGGCGGCAGGTCGTAGAGGTCCTTGTCGATCGGGTCGGGCGGCTCGAGCTTGTTCCTGATGCCGTCGATGCCGGCCATCAGCATCGCGCTGAACGCCAGGTACGGGTTGCACGAGGGGTCGGGCGTCCGGAATTCCAGCCGCTTGGCCGCCGGGCCCCTTCCCCCGAGGGGGATGCGAACGCACGCGCTCCGGTTCCGCTGTGAGTACACGAGTTTGATCGGTGCCTCGTAGCCCGGCACGAGCCGCCGGTAGGAGTTCGTGGTGGGGTTCGTGAACGCGAGCAGGGCGGGCGCGTGCGCGATCAGACCGCCGATGTACCAGCGGGCAGTGTCGCTGATGCCGCCGTAGCCGACCTCGTCCCAGAACAGGTTCTCGTCGCCTTCCCACAGGGACTGGTGGGTGTGCATGCCCGAGCCGTTGTCCATGAACAGCGGCTTCGGCATGAAGGTCACGGTCTTGCCCGCCTGGTAGGCCGTGTTCTTCACCACGTACTTGTACTTCATGACGTTGTCGGCGGTCGTCAGCAGGGTGTCGTAGCGCATGTCGATCTCGGCCTGGCCGGCGGTGCCGACCTCGTGGTGGTGCACCTCGATCGTGAGCCCGACCTTCTCGAGGTTCAGCACCATGTCGGTGCGCAGGTCCTGATACTTGTCCATCGGAGGAAGCGCGAAGTATCCCCCCTTGTACCGAGGCTTGTACCCGAGGTTGCCGCCCTCCTCGACGCGGCCGGACGTCCAGGCCCCGGCCACGGAATCGACGTGGTAGTAGCCCTCGAACTCGTTCTGGTCGTAGCGGATCGAGTCGAAGATGTAGAACTCGGCTTCCGGCCCCCAATAGGAGCGGTCGGCGATACCGGTCTGCTTCAGGTACAGCTCGGCCTTCTTGGCGATGTTGCGCGGGTCGCGGCTGTAGTCCTCGCCGGTCACCGGGTCCTTCACGAAGCACGTGATGTTCAGCGTGGGGTGCTTCGTGAAGGGGTCCATGTAGGCGGAATCTGGGTCGGGCATGAGCAGCATGTCCGACTCCTGGATCTCCTGGAACCCGCGGATCGACGAGCCGTCGAACGGCTGACCATCGGTGAGCTTGCTCTCCGTGAGCTCGTGCGCCGGCACCGACAGGTGTTGCACCTGACCCGGCAGATCGGTGAACCGGAAGTCGACGATCTCGGCTCCCTGCTCCTTGGCCATCGCGATGACGTCCTTCGCCGTTGCCACGCGCCTTCCCCCTTGTCGCTCGACGGTGCTTCCAGACTAGGGGCGCAATGGCTCGATCCCGTGACACGGCGGTTAACTCTGCGTTACTTGTCGCGCCTGCCAGCCCGAGCGTCGTCGAGGCCTCAGCCGACCCAAAGCAGGCCGACAACATGCAAGGAGATCGCCGCGTCGGCGCGCAGCCTGCCGACCAAGCCCGAGAAAGGAGAGGTCAACCGCGGCTCAGAGACCCGCTTCTCTACACCGAATGGCGGATGCGCGAGCTGTGGGCCGGGTGCAACCTAGCCGTGTCGGGCAGGGTGATCAGCAACCATTCCCCACCCGTGCGCCGGGCGGTTCAGAAGGGGATCGCCCCGGCGGATGGGCGCTGGCCCCTGCCCGCCCATCGTGTCGCGGCCAAGGGATCGGGGGTCGCATCCAGGCAACGGCGGCGTGAGGCCCGTGCTTCGACGCAGCTCTCAACGGTCGGACCCAAACCTCGGCCAGCTCCCCGCCACCAGCCGCGGCGGTCCGCGACCTACGGACACCCGTCGAACGCGCATGCCCCAGGCCTTCGGTTCCCCGAACCGTGGCGCATGGCATCGGGAGCCCGGGCCCCGGGGTCGTCGCATCTCCGGGGCAGGTCCGAAGACTGACCGTTGCGAGCAGGCTCGGATGCCCGGGGGAGGTTGACCGTTCGAACAACGTTCGCTAGCGTCGGCCGCGACGGAGTCCCAGCCCGCAGTGGAGGAAGGGGTTCGGACATGTGGCGTCGATCTCGCTGGCTCACGTGCGCGCTCTTCGGTGCGATCATCGCGACCTCCTCGGCCCCTGCGATAGCGGTGCCTGGGAGCCGTGAGCTCATCACCATCGACGAGAGCTTCGTGGTTCGGGGGGCCTGCAGGTTCCCGGTCCGTATCGAGGAAGAGGGCCAGCTCGGGATCAGGACGCACGTGGACGCGAGCGGTGCGGTCGTGTTCGTTGCGGAGACGCCCAACATCGACACGTTCTTCACCAACACGAAGAACGGGAAGTCGGTCCACACGCGCGACGTCGGTCTGGACAAGACGGTGTTCGAGCAGGACGGAACGGCATGGATCCTGTCGACTGGACTCCACGTCCGGTTCGTCCTTCCCGGCGGCGGTCTGGTCTTCGGGCGTATCGGACTGCAGATCATCACCCTCGACGCGTCGGGTGAGTTCGTCTCGCTCGAGGTGATCGGTGGTCGCTTCGACGATCGAGACTTCCGCGACTTCGTCTGCGGCACGCTGACCTGATCCGGCCGGGATCTCCGTTGTTGCGAGCGGTTGGGTCACCGGCTCGCGTCGGCGCGGGCGCCCGAAGGCTGCCGCGGCGGTCGCCGACGCGAGCCGGGGGACGACGACCGGTGCCGCGGTACCGAGGGGGAGTTCGCCCGGGGGGACGAGGGCCGCGGCTCACGTGTCGCCGTTCACACCCAGGTCATCGGCGCTACAGCAGGCTGAACCGCAGAGCCCGATCGAGTCATTCCGCGATGGTTCGATCTGGGTAGTCCTGCTCACGCCTGCGGAGACGCCGCGCGGTATCCCACGCCGCGTACGGTCTCGATGAGGTGCTCGTGCTCGGGGCCGAGCTTCGCCCGCAGCCGGCGCACGTGCACGTCGACCGTGCGCGTGCCGCCGTAGAAGTCGTAGCCCCAGACCTCACGCAGCAGTGCCGGCCGGGTGTACACGCGGTCAGGGTTCGAGGCGAGGAATCGCAGCAGCTCGAACTCCTTGTAGGTGAGGTCGAGGGGGCGGCCGTTCGCCGTCACACGGTACGTCTCGGTGTCGAGAGCGAGCGGTCCGAGCCGGATCACGGTGCCGTCGCCACTGCCGGCCCGGCGCCGAAGCATCGCGAGGCGGACCCGCACCTCGGCAGCCGGCGCTCCCGGGTAGAGGAGCTCGTCGGCGACCTCATGCCACGGGTGACGCTCGATGGCGTCGCGCTCCACGATGATCGCGGTCGGCACCCGAGGATCGCGCTCCCTCAGGGTCGCCAACACGCTCCACGCCTGCGATGGGTGCTCGGCCGCGTCGACGAGCACGGCCTCGGGTTCGAGCGTGAGCATATGGCCGACAGAGGTGACCGAGAGCGACTCGAGCTTCAGGTCGAGGTCGAGGTCGACGAACGCCGGCATCACCACCTGAGGCATGCGGTCGGAGAGCAGCGCGAGTCGCGACATGAGGCTTTCCACGATATCCGGTCGGTCGCGTGCCCGGTACCCTTGACCTGCGATGACGTGCGATCACGACCCCGGTTCTCTCCCTCGATGACCAGCCTGCAGGAGGTCACGTCACATCACTGGCGCGTTCCGGCCGCGCCGTTCGACGTCACGACCGACGACGGCGTGCACATCCACGGCACGAGGCTCGGCGAGGCAGACTCCGGCCGGCCGGCGTTGCTGCTCGCGCACGGCATGATCGGATGGCATCGCAAGCCGCGCTTCGCCGTCTTCGGCGAGCAGCTCACCCCATGGTTCACGGTGTTCGCGATGGACATGCGCGGGCACGGGGAGAGCGCCGGCATCTGTGACTTCGGCGGCGCCGAGATCCACGACATCGAGGCGGTGCACCGGCATGCCCGATCGGAGGGCCACGCCTCCGTGGTCTCGTGCGGAACGTCGATGGGTGGCATCGCCTCGATCCGGCACGGTGCGCTGGTCGGCGGCACCGACGCCGTTGTCGCCATCTCTTCGCTCGCCTATTGGGACTGGCACGCCGATGCGCATCCGCGAGCGCTCCGCAACGTGCAGTCCCGCATCGGCACGCCGGCCGGGCGCGCGGCCCTGCGGGCGTTCGGCGTGCGCATGCCCGACCATTGGGATCCGCCCGAGGCGCCCCAAGACGTGATCGGCACGATCGCGCCGACGCCGGTCGTGATCGTGCATGGCGCCGACGACAAGCTCTTCCCTCCTTTGCACGCACGGGCGTTGTACGCGGCGGCGCAGGAACCGAAGCGGCTCCTGATCGGGGAGGGATTCGGCCATGCGGAGGATGGCCTGACACCCGCATTCGCCCGCAAGCTCGTCGACGTGCTCGGCGAGACGGTGCCGCTGTGAAGGTGCGACTGTTCGCCGCCCTCCGCGAGATCGCGGGCGACTCGCACGTCGAGGCGACGGGTCACACGGTGGGCGACGTGGTCGCCGAGCTGTCGGCGCGCTACGGCGACCGATTCGCACAGATCGCCGACGTGGGCTCGTTCGTGGTCAACGGCGAGCGGGCCGCGCGAGAGACGCCGATCGCCGAGGGCGACGAGGTGGCGCTGCTGCCGCCGGTCAGCGGCGGATGAGGCGTTCGTGCCGGCGGTTCAGTTCCAGAGCGCCGGCTTCCACACCATCAGCACCACGATCACGAGCGTGAGCGTGGTCACCCCGATGCCCCATGAGGTCGCCTTCGAGGCGGCCGCGGCGTAGTCGGCCTCGTCGCCGGTGCCGTCGGCGATCGCTTCGGCGATCTCGCGCTGACGACGGAACGAGGGCGCGTAGACGGTCACCGCGAGCGCCGTGAGCAGCACGTAGATGCCGAGCGAGATCTCGAGCCACGCCTGGCGCAGCAGTTCCCAGTCGATCGTCGCCACGAGGAGCAGGCCCGTGACGAGTTGCGCGATGAACGCCGGCGTGGTGATGCGTCTGTCGATCCACGACACGGTGCGGAGAGCGAACGCGCGCCCGTGCACCCCGTCGGCCTCGCCGCGACGCACCCACAGGCGGTAGCTCAGCGAGAACCCCAGAGCGATGACCGCCCCCAGCACGTGCAGAACCAGCAGGAGCGTTCGCATGGGCCCAAGGCTACCCGTCCGACGCACGTTGGTGCTCCACCCCTGCGATACTGGGCCGATGCGCTTCCAGCGACTGCTGTTGATCGTGAATCCCGTGGCCCGAACGGTCTCCAAGCCGACCTTGGCCGTGATCGAGAAGGCGATGTCTGCCGATTTCCGCCTCGAGGTCACCGAGACCAAGGAGCGCGGACATGCGAGCGAGATCGCGACCCAGGCCGTGCACGACGGCGTCGACCTCGTGGTGGTGTTCTCGGGCGACGGCACGATCAACGAGGTCGTGAACTCGCTCGCCGGCACCGAGACCGCCCTCGGTGTGTTGCCGGGCGGCGCCACGAACATCTTGGTGCGCGCGCTGGGCCTGCCGACCGAGCCCGTCGAT
>JAOUEA010000306.1 GCA_029858935.1 Actinomycetota bacterium | reverse complement strand
CGATGCTCCTCCCTGGTTGAACCGCATCCATGTCGTCTGACTCGCGATCGCGCTCGATCTGCGGGCCGGATGGTGGTCGTGGACGATACCCGTGGGATCGCCGAGCATGATCCGTCTCGAGCATCCTGCTAGCGGCAAGCCCCTCCGTAGGCCGAGGCCGCGGCAGTCATAGCCACGATCGAATGGCTCGCCGAAACACTCTGCCGACTGAGGGCCGACTCCAGCCCCCTCGTCAGCGCGATCTCAACGCGCGCAACGTAGCTCGAACGTCTCTAACAGAGGACCGCTACGCTGAAGTTCAACGTGTTGACCGAGTTTTCCGTCGCCCCCTCGTAGGTTCGGACGTTCAGCATCTTCGGCCCGCTGGACCGGTGCACGACGTTGATCCGCGAGTCGGTGTTGTTGCCATTGGTCCCGGTCGTGGAACCGAGCGGCACGCACTGCGAGATGTTCTTCTTGAAGGTCACGATGTAGTAAGAGCCTTCCCAGGTGACCCCGGTGACGCCGCGACCTGAGAGGACCGAGGGGGTGGCTCCTGCAGAGATCTCGGCTCCTGGGATGCGCTGTGCGATCTGCTTCACGGCCACCCGCTTCGCGATCACCTTGACCTTGGCGCTCGTGATGCCGAGGGCGTACGACCCCCCGCTGAGGGCCAGGGCCAAGGCAATCACCGCGATCACCAAGGCGGGAGTGGGAAGTCGCTTGATCCTCATCAACATCAGCCCACCTCTCTATACCGACGAGTCCACGAGGCGGGCTGACCTGGACCGGACACCTCAAGTGTCGATGAACCCCTGCCCCCGCGTCAAGGCGGGATGATCCACCGACCAAGTGCAGCTGGCCGACGAGCGCGGCCCCGCAACAGAGGCTCGCTGCACACCCCGAGATCCGGTCACCGTTCACCCACACGTGCCTACGTGCGCCCTGCCGGCGAACCAAGAGCGGCGGCGCCCGCGGGCGAGATTGCCAACAGATGAACGCTTTCGACCAATGTCGCGCCGCTGGCAGGTACCCGCTAGCCCACCTGCAGAAAGGCGGTCTGCAACCCCTCTAAAGCACTTCGCCGGACCCGAACGCGCGTTCCATGAGTTCGCCGAGCTCGTCCTCGGAGGGCTCGCGATCCACGTACCCGAACACGGCGCCCAGGTGTCTTACGTGTACCGTCCTAACCTTGGCACCGATCTCCTTCCCAGCGTGGCGTATGGGCCGGCGCGCCGCCTTCACGGGTTCCTGATCAGGCTCGAGGAGCGGGAAGTCGGCAGGGAAACGCGTACCTGCTCGCGCGTCCTCAGCTCAAGCGTCACATCGTCAAGGTCCACGCGCATTCCCCGCTCACGTGCGAAGGTTCCCGACGGCTGTCATTCCACGATCAGTGACACGTGTCGCCTCACGGGCACCTCCCGTCTGAGACGGGAGGAAGACGGGAGGTGCTTTCCGAGACCGGCGTTAGATCACCACAGACACCGTCCATCTACCAGCGATCTTGCGTCGTGGGCCCCCGGGGATTCGAACCCCGAACCTGCGGATTAAGAGTCCGTTGCTCTGCCGGATTGAGCTAGAGGCCCGCGGCAGTCTATCAACGGCCTCCGGGGCCATAAGAAGGGTGAGTGACGGGATTTGAACCCGCGGCCTCCTGGACCACAACCAGGCGCTCTAACCGAGCTGAGCTACACCCACCATGTGTCGATGACACGATACCAATGGACCCCTCGCCAGGGGAGCCGCGAATGGCGTCTCTGGCCCGCCGCGGCCGACTCGGGTATCATCTCCGAGAGTTTGAACCGCCGTTCAATCTCGTCGTCTCGCGGACGCCGACGGCGGTTCCCCGAAGGAGCGTGGATCGACCATGGCAGCTCGGACCGAGTTCGATCTCGAGGTGATCGACGCCCTCATCGTGCGTGAGGAGGCCACACTCGAGCCCAACCGTCAGGCCTCGATCGCCTATCGAGCCAAGGCCGACCGCTACGTCGCCGGTGGGGTCGCCTCGAGCTGGCAGGACTCGCCGCCGCACGCGATCTACATCGACCGCGGCGAGAAGAATCGCATCTGGGATATCGACCAGAACGAGTACGTCGACTTCCACCTCGGATACGGGGCCATGGTGGTCGGCCATGCGCATCCGAAGATCGTCGAGGCGATCCGGCGTCAGGCGGCGCTCGGGACCCACTTCGCGCAGCCCACCAAGCACCTCGATGTGATCGGGGAGAACCTCACCGAACGGTTCTCGTTGCCGCTGTGGCGATTCGCCAACTCGGGAACCGAGGCCACTCTCGAGGCCGGGCGCCTGATGCGCGCCAACACGGGCCGCGACATGATCATCAAGATCGAGGGCACGTACCACGGGCATCACGACTCGCTGATGTTCTCGGTCACGCCGGAGGCGTCCGACATGGGGCCTCGAGAGCATCCGACCACCGT
>JAOUEA010000242.1 GCA_029858935.1 Actinomycetota bacterium | reverse complement strand
ATGGGTATCCCGCAGGCGTTCGCCGACCTCGTGATCGTGGTGCCCTACAACGACCTCGAAGCGGCCCGCCGCGCGTTCGCGGAGCACGAGGGGAAGGTGGCCGGCATGATCCTCGAGCCAGCGATGATGAACTGCGGGGTCATCCTGCCCGAGGCGGGATACCTGCAGGGCTTGAAGGATCTGTGTCACGAGAACGGCGCCTACCTCGCCTTCGACGAAGTGAAGACGGGCGCCACCCTCGCCTACGGCGGGGCCGTCGAGGCCTTCGGCGTGGTGCCCGACATCATCTGTCTCGCCAAGGCCATCGGGGGCGGCACGCCGTGCGGCGCGATCGGCGCCACGAGGGAGCTGTACCAGCCGATCGTCGACGGCACTTACGACATGGCCGGAACGTTCAACGGCAACCCGCTCACGATGGCGGCATCGCAGGCGACCCTGCTCGAGGTGCTCACGCCCGAGGCCTACGAGGGGTTCGACCGCATCGACAAGGCGATGAAGGACGGCCTCACCTCGGTGATCGAAAAGACCGGTTTGCCCGCATACGTGAGCGGTATCGGCGCCAAGGGCTCGGTGATCTACTCGACCGAGCCCGTGCGCGAGTACCGCGACGCCGTCGGTATCGACGAGCGGATCAGCTACCTGGCATGGCTGTTCCAGCAGAACCGTGGTGTCTTCAAGTCGCCCTGGACCAAGCAGGAGACGTGGACGTTGTCTGTGTGGCACACCGAGGACGACGCCGCACGCTACATCGCGAACTTCGAGGAGTTCGCCACCGCCGTGACGGCGTAGCCTGGAACCCTCGAACCGCGAGCGATAGGGGACACACGATGGGCACCACCGAGACCGTTGAGATCGACCTCGGCTTGGTCGAGGAACTGACGAAGCAAGAGACCGCGGCGCTCGACGCCAAGCACGCACGCTCTCTCAGCTACCGAGATGAGGCCAAGCGCCATCTTCCCGGTGGCGTGTCGTCGTCGTGGCAAACGTGGCCGCCTCACCCGATCTACGTCGATCGCGGCGAGGGGTCGAGGGTGTGGGACATCGACGGCAACGAGTACGTCGACTATCACAACGGCTACGGCGTGATGGTGATGGGTCACGCGCACCCGAAGATCGTGGAAGCTGTTCGGGACCGCGTCGCCAAGGGCACACACTTCGCTCAGCCGACAGAGGACGCGTTGCCTGTGGCCGAGCAGCTCGCCGAGCGCACGGGCCTGCCGTATTGGCGCTTCGGCAACTCGGGCACCGAGGCGACGCTCGACGCCGTGCGCATCATGCGCGCCTCGACCGGACGCGACCTGATCGTCAAGGTCGAGGGCACATACCACGGGCACCATGACGCATTGATGGTGAGCGTGTTCCCGCCCGAGGACCAGGCCGGGCCACGGGAGCGCCCGAACTCGGTGCCGCAGACCCCCGGGCTGATCCCCGGCACGCTCGAGTCGGTCGTGAACGTGCCGTTCAACGACCTCGAGCTCGCCCGGCAGGTCTTCGCAGAGCGCGGCAGCGAGATCGCCGGCATGATCATCGAGCCGGTCATGACGAATTGCGGCGTCGTGCTGCCCGACGACGGCTACCTGCAGGGGCTCAAGGACCTGTGTCATGCGAGTGGCGCGATGTTCGCCTACGACGAGGTGAAGACCGGGTTCACGGTCGCCTGGGGCGGCGCGATCGAAGCATTCGGTGTGCAGCCCGACCTCGTGGCCTTCGCGAAGGCGTTGGGCGCGGGCATCCCGTGCGGGGCGATCGGCGGCACCGAGGAAGCGATGGCGGGTGTGATCTCGGGAGACATCGACCAGGTCGGGACCTTCAACGGCAACCCCCTCACGATGGCGGCTGCGAGGGTGAACTTGACCGAGGTGCTGGTCAAGCCCGCGTACCAGCGGCTCGACGAGATCAACGAGATCCTGCACCGTTGCGACGATGTGATCGCGAGGTACCGACTGACCGCGTCGATGAAGACGCTCGGGGCCAAGGGCTCGATCGACTGGAGCTCGACACCGATCCACGAGTATCGAGACCTGTGGAAGATCGACGACCGGGTGCCGCAGCTCGCCTGGCTCTGGCAGCTGAACCGCGGCGTGTTCAAGTCGCCCGGCTCCAAGTGGGAGAGCTGGACGACCTCGATCGTGATGAGCGACGCCGACGCCGATCGTTACGTCGAGAACTTCGAGAGCTTCGCCCAGGCGATCACCAGCTAGCTCGGGCCGGACTCGCCACCAGGAAGCCTAGACTGCGCGGCGATGCCGGGGTCGCAGCGCCTGTCGATCGATCGTCGCACCGCACGCAGGCTCTGCGTACAGGGTCAGCGCCTTGCGGGCCCACGACCGGCGTCGATCGCCGAGGCGGTGCACGATCTCACGATGGTGCAGATCGACCCGACACGGGTGGTCGCTCGCACGGAGCACCTCGTGCTCTTCTCGCGACTCGGGCGCCGGTTCCGGGTCGACGAGCTCGAACGCATGCTCTGGGTCGACCGGTCGCTATTCGAGTACTGGGTGCACATCGTGCCGACGAGCGACTTCGCGCTGCATCGGGAGTCGATGCAGCGGTATCCGGTGAAGGGCGAGTACGCGTCGCTGGCCCGACGTAGGTTCATCGACGAGTGGCTTCGAGCCAACGCCCCGTTCCGCCGCTACGTGTTGCGAGAGCTTCGGCGACGTGGGCCGCTGCGAGCCCGTGATCTCGAAGATCGTGCGGCGATCCCGTGGCGATCGGGCGGGTGGAACGACGAGGTCGGCAGGAGCGTGTCGATGATGCTCGACTTGATGTGGTGCAAAGGCGAGGTGATGATCGTCGGCCGCGACGGGCAGCAACGCGTGTGGGACCTGGCCGAGCGCAGCTTGCCCGTGCACGAGCTGCGCCTCCCGCAGCGACAGGTCGCTCGATCAATCGTGGAACGGCAGCTACGCGCGCGCGGCATCGCGACGACCGGGCAATTCGGCCGGGCGTTCGACGGCCGCCCTCCAGGGTGGGAGCGGGCATTGCGGGAGCTCGTTCGTGAAGGAGTGGCCGTGCCGGCCACCGTCGACGGGCTCGAGGGGGCGTGGTTCGCCCACGCCGACGTGCTCGAGCGCGAATGGAAGCCGCGCACGGTCGTGCTCTCTCCGTTCGACGATCTGATCAGTGACCGCGATCACGCCGAAGCGCTGTTCGACTTCCACTTCCGGCTCGAGATCTACGTGCCCAAGGCGAAACGGCGGTGGGGCTACTTC
>JAOUEA010000150.1 GCA_029858935.1 Actinomycetota bacterium | reverse complement strand
CCGCCGCCGAGATCGCCGCGACCGATCCCGCCCGGCTCGAGGAGGTCTTCCGCGAGAAGCCCGCGATCCACCGCTTCCCCGGCTCGATGGCGAAGCGCGTGCACGAGCTCGCCGCGGTCGTCTCCGAGGAGTACGACGGCCACGCCGAGCGGGTCTGGACGGAGGCAGCCGACGCCGACGACCTGCGCCGCCGCATCGGAGCCCTTCCGGGGTTCGGTGCGATGAAGATCACGGGGCTCGGATCGGTGCTCGCGCTCCGCCTCGACGTCGACGCGGCCCGGGAGCTCGTCCCCGATCACCCCTGCCTCGGCGCGGTCGACTCCCCCGAGGCGCTCGCCGAGTACCAGGCGGCGAAGCGCGCGCACAAGCGCGCCCGTCGAGAAGAAGCTCGAACCGCCTAACTATCGCCTCCGACCCGGCCCCGCGGCGGGGATGTGACGCGAGGTCGATCTCCCGCGTCCTCTGCCAGGAGTGCTGGGAGCGGGCGTTCGGTAGTTCCGCTTCGGACCCATCTATGTGATCCCAGAACTGATCTACGAGCAACGAGCCGGTAGGGTCGCGAGGAGCCGAGGATGTGGCCAAGTACTGATGTGCCGCATGCCAGAGCCGGAGAGAGTGTCTGAACTGCCATCCAGTCGGGCGGATGGGGGACTCTTGGGAGGCGGGATGACCGATCATCAGCCACAGGACGAGAGCCCGACCGCCACCGGTCCGGTGATCTCGTGCTCCGACCTGCGCCGCCGCTTCGGCGAAGGAGGGGCAGCTGTCGACGCCTTGGCTGGGGTCTCGCTCGAGTTCCCAAAGGGTGAGCTGACGGCGATCGTCGGGCCCTCCGGCTCGGGGAAGTCGACCCTCTTGCACATCCTTGCCGGGCTCGACCGCCCCACGGACGGATCGGTCTGGATCGACGGGATCGAGATCACCGCTCTCGATGATCGAGAGTTGACCGATTTGCGCCGGGACAAGCTCGGCTTCGTCTTCCAGTTCTTCAACCTCGTGCCCGTCCTGACGGCCGAGGAGAACCTCGTCTTGCCGGTGAAGATCGCGGGCAGGCGTCCCGACCCGGTTCGGGTCGATGGCCTGCTCGAGACGGTAGGTATGACCGACCGGCGTACCCACCGGCCGTCGGAGCTCTCCGGCGGCCAGCAGCAACGGGTGTCGATCGCCCGAGCGCTCGTGACCCGGCCCGCCGTCGTGTTCGCGGATGAGCCGACCGGAAACCTCGACTCCAAGTCTGGCGCCGACGTGCTCGGGCTGCTGCGACAGGCCGTGGACGAGTTCGAGCAGACGGTGGTGATGGTCACCCACGATCCGCGAATCGCCTCCTACGCCGACCGGGTGATCGTCCTTGTGGACGGCGTGGTCACTCACGACGGGCGGGTGCAGTCGGCCGACGAGGTGCACGCCCTGATGCAGATCGAGTAGGCGATGTTCGCTCTGACCGTACGCGGCGTCGTAGCGCGCAAGACGCGCGGATTCCTGACGGCCCTCGCGGTCTTCTTCGGCGTCGCCATGATCGCGGGCACGCTGATGCTGACCGACTCGGTCAACAACTCCTTCGACGACATCTTCTCGGAATCGAACAGCGCAGTCGACGTCAGCATCAAGACGAGGGAGACGATCGAGGACTCCCGAGGCGCTCTCCCGCCGGCCTTCGACGCCGCGGTGCTCGAGAGCGTGCGGGCCGTGGACGGCGTCGCGGAAGCGGCCGGGAGCATCTTCGACCCGACCGTCTCCGTCCTCGACGAGCAGGGACAGCGCGTCGGCCTGACCGGCCCACCCCATTTCGCGGTCGGGGCTGTCCCCGATCGCTTCAGCCCCTTCAACTACATCGAGGGTCGCCCGCCCGAGACCGCCGACGAGATGGCGATCGACAACTTCACGGCCGAGCGGGAGAGCTGGACGGTCGGCGACACCGCGCGGGTCGCAGGGACGGGAACCGCGAAGACGTACGTGATCTCGGGGGTCGCCCGCTGGGGCTCCGGTGTCGAGCTGCTCGGCGCCAGCCTCGCGATCTTGACGCTGCCGGAGGCCCAACGGCTGACGGGCAAGCAGGAGAAGTTCGACGAGGTCGTCGTCGCCGCCGAGGAGGGCGTTGCGCCCGAGGAGCTGAAGCTCGCCGTCCAGCGAGCAATCCCCACCTCGCTCGAGGCTCTGACCGGCGAGGAGAACGCCGCCGAGGAGTCCCAGGAGTTCAAGGGGGGCTTCGGCATCATCTCGAACTCGCTGCTCGCCTTCGGCCTGATTGCACTTTTCGTCGGTGGCTTCATCATCTTCAACACCTTCTCGATCACCGTCGCGCAGCGCACGCGGGAGTTCGGGATGCTGCGGACGCTCGGCGCTCATCGTCGCCAGATACTCGGCACCGTGCTGCTCGAGGCGGCGATCGTCGGTCTCGTCGCCTCGGCGCTCGGAATCCTCGGCGGGATCGGGTTCGTCGCCGGCATCATCGCGTTGTTTCAGTCTTTCGGGTTGGACATCCCCTCGAGCGGGCTCGTCATCTCTCCGCGCACCGTCTCGATCGCGCTCCTCGTCGGTGTGCTGGTGACGATCGCCGCCTCGCTGGCGCCGGCACGTCGGGCCACCCGGGTGACGCCGCTCGAGGCTCTGCGCGAGCCCGGAGGGAGCCACCGACCCTCGCGGCGACGCACAACGGTGGCCGTCGTGCTCCTCGTCCTCGCGGTGCTCGCGATCGCCTGGGGGATGTTCGGCACCGACAGCGTCGGCTCCGCCTTCATCTTCCTGGGGCCCGGCATCCTGCTGCTCTTCCTTGGAGTCGCGCTCCTGAGCGGCCGCCTGGTCGGACCGCTGTCGGGGCTGATCGGCTGGCCGCTCGAGCGCCTCGGTGGAGTCCCGGGGCAACTCGCACGCGAGAACACGCAGCGCAACAAGAGCAGGACGGCAACGACCGCTGCCGCCCTGATGATCGGCCTCGCGCTCGTCGTCTTCGTCGCCACCTTTGCGTCGGCGCTGAACAAGTCCGCGACCGAGGCCCTCGACCGACAGTTCTCCAGCGACCTCATCCTCAGCAACAGCGACCAGTTCACGAGAATCCCGACCCAGACGGCGGAGGCGGTGCGCGGCATCGAGGGCGTCGCGTTCGTCTCCCCGGTCGCGCACGGCAACGCCCGAGTCCAGGGCGTCTCGGGCACCCAGGCCGTGAGCGGCCTCAACCCGGAGAGCGTGGTCTCCGCCTTCAACCTCGACTGGCGCGAGGGCTCCGACGCCACGCTCGCCGAGCTCGGTGACACCGGCGCCATCATCGAGGCCGACTGGGGCAAGGACAACAGCGTCGCCGTCGGCGACGTGATTCTCCTCACCACGCCGACCGGCAGGGACGCCAGCTACACGGTGCGCGGCAGCGTCCGCGACAAGCCGGGTCTCCTGCTCAGCACCTTTGCCGTCTCGCGGGACAGTCTCCTGCGCAACTTCGGCGTCGACGGCGACAGCTACACCCTCGTCGGCTTCATCGAGTCAGCGAACCCTGACGAGGTGGAAGCCCGCATCGACGACGAGCTCGCTGCAGCCTTCCCGACCGTGGAGTCGCGCTCGCGAGCGGAGCTCGAGGCCGACAACCGCCAGCAACTCAACCAGATCCTCGTTCTCATCTACGCCCTGCTCGCGCTCTCGATCCTGATCGCCATCTTCGGCGTCGTGAACACGCTGATCCTCACCATCCACGAGCGCACGCGGGAAATCGGGATGCTACGGGCGATCGGAACCTCGAAGCGCCAGGTGCGGCGCATGATCCGCTACGAGTCGGTGATCACCGCGATGATCGGTGCGATCATCGGCGCCGGGGTCGGACTCGCCCTCGCCATCGTGTCCGTGCAGGCGCTCTCGAGCGAGGGCCTCGTCCTCTCGATCCCCTACCCTCTGATCGTGACGCTGCTGCTCCTCGCAGCCGTCGCGGGCGTGGCCGCAGCGATCGCCCCCGCCCGCCGTGCCTCCAAGACCAACATCATCGAGGCACTCCTGTACGAGTAGCCGGCCTCCCTGGCGCCACTGCTTGCGCACACCGCTTCCGACTGACGGCGCAGCCCGTGCGGCCCGGCATCGACCTTCCGGGGTGCCCGCACCACAAGCCGCTCGCGGACTCCGGAATCTTGGCGGTCGGCATCGACCGCGGCCAGGGTCGGGCCTCAGGCGTGGTCGTGGACGAGCAGCGCCCCTACCGCCCGCGCGAGCCGGCGGTCGCCGGTGACGAGCGGGAGCCTGAGCTCGGCCGCGGTCGCGGCGACGAGCGCGTCGGCCAGACGGGGGATCACCCCGCGAGCCACGTGACGCGCTGCGGCGTGCGCGGTGCCGAGCCCGGGCGAGGCGACGGCGACCCCGTGCCGCTGTCAGGCCAGCGCGAACGTCCCGATTGCCTCCGCGATCAGGGATCGCGCGAGTTGGAGCGCAGTCAACTGCTCAAGGGCAGCAGCTCGTCGATCAGCGCCCGCACGCGTGCGTCGAGCTCGTCGCGGATCCCGCGCACGGCCTCCACGTCCTGGCCCGCGGGGTCGTCGAGCGCCCAGTCCTCGTACCGCTTGCCGGGATAGATGGGGCAGGCGTCGCCGCAGCCCATCGTGATCACGACGTCGGCGGCGCGCACGACCTCGTCGGTCAGCGGCTTGGGGAAGGCCTCGCTCATGTCGACGCCGAGCTCGGTCATCGCCTCGATCACCGCGGGGTTGATCTGCTCGCCCGGATCGCTCCCGGCGGAGCGGACGTGGATGCGCCCCTCCGAGCGGAGCTTGACCAGGCCGGCAGCCATCTGACTGCGACCCGAGTTGTGCACGCACACGAACAGCACCTCGGGCTGCTCCTTGGCGATCACGCCCTCCGCCTGCCCGAGCGCCCTCAGGCGCTCGCGAGCAAAGCGATGGGCGAGCACGGGGACGAACACGTTGATGTTCCCGTGGGCGAGCAGGTCGGTCGACTCGGCGATGTACCGCGCGATCGTCTCCTGCGCGAAGATCCCGGCGAGCTCCTCCTGCAGCGCGGCGGCGGCCTGCTCCACGTGCTGTCGGGTGATGGGATCGAGAATCTCGAGGCTCGCGAGAGCCTTGTCGCTCATGTTCGCCTCCTCGGCGATCGATGGCAATCGATACGTAGCCGGGGATCATGCCGGGCGGCATCGGTGGCTGTCAATATCGATGTCTGCCGATATGTTCGGGTTGGAATCGGTCGCGACGATCGCAGCCGTCCCCGTGGCACCCCTCCCCGGCGCACGGTCGAGCAACGAGATCCCTCCCTGCCCGGCCTCGGCGGTCGCGTGCACGGAGCATGCCCCGTCCTCGTATCATCGCCCTGTGCCCAGCGAGGATTGGTGCGTCGAGGTCGAGCTGAACGACGAGGCTCACGGCTACTCGCTCGGCGAGCGCCTGCTGGCGCTCGACCTGGACGACGAGGCGAGACGACGGCTCGGGGACCGGGTGATCGTGACCCGCGACGGCTCGAGGCTCTTCCTCTACACGAGCACACGGGAAGAGGCGACCGAGGCGGCACGCGTGGCCGGCGAGCTCGCCCGCGCCGACCGGCTCACCGTCGAGATCAGGACGACGCGTTGGCACCCTGCCGAACAGGCCTGGAAGGACGCATCGGTGCCCGTGCCCCGGACCGCGTCGGAGATCGCGCGGGAGCAGGAGGAGCGTGAGGAG